>JBJOKP010000051.1:0-9317 GCA_046046045.1 Pseudomonadota bacterium
TCACTTTCCCCTGGTCCGCACGGCAACTGTGTTCCCGGCTGGCCGGCCTGATGATCCTGGGGGTCGCCCTGGGATCGTCCGGCCCGGCACGGGCGGCCGGCACCGACGTCCTCACCAGCGTCACCAACACCCAGGCCCGGCTGGTCGCGGCCCAGGCGGCGACGGCAGACAAGGCCGGGGCAGCCGCTGCGGCCAAGGCACTGGGCGTCCAGGTGCCAGGTGCCGGCGAACGGCCCGTACCCGAGGCCCGGATCGATGGACCGGGTGCCCAGGACCTGGCCACCCAATCCCAAAGCGTGGTCTACGGCGCCAACCTCTTCAACGGCGCCTTCGCGCGCCAGGGGGCCACGGTCTTCAATCCCGACTATGCCGTGGCCGTGGGCGACAAGATCCAGGTGCGGCTGTGGGGCGCCTTCGACTTCGATGCCCAACTCATCGTCGATCCGCAGGGCAATGTCTTCCTGCCCCATGTCGGGCCGGTACGGGTGCTGGGCGTGCGCAACGCTGACCTGCAACGCCTGGTCGAAGGGGCGGTCGCCCGCGCCTTCCGCAGCAATGTGGGCAGCTACGCCAGCCTGGCGGCGGCCCAGCCGGTGCGTATCTTCGTGGGTGGCAACGTGCTGCGGCCAGGGCTCTACAGCGGCACCAGCATGGACAGCCTGCTGCATTTCCTCGATCAGGCCGGCGGCATCGACCCCGATCGCGGCAGCTTCCTGGCGGTGCAGGTGAAGCGCGGCGGCAACCTGCGGGCCGAGGTGAACCTCTACCAGTTCCTGCTGCAGGGGGTGATGCCGCCGGTGCAACTCAGCGATGGGGATGTGCTCTTCGTGCCGCCCCGTGGTCGCACCGTGCTGGTGGCCGGCATGGCCGAGCAGCCCAAGCGCTTCGAGTTCAGCACCGAGCAGATCAGCGTGGCCGAACTGGTCGCCTTGGCCCGGCCCCTGGCCAGCGCCACCCATGTGCGCGTGGCCCGCAACACCGGCACCGTGCGCAACATCGAGTACCACGCACTGGCCGATGCCCGGGCCCTGCGCCTGGCCGATGGCGACACCATCGAGTTCACCGCCGACAAGAAGCCCGGCACCATCACCGTCCGCCTCGAGGGTGAGCAGACCGGGCCGCAGGAATATGTGTTGCCCTACGGCACTCGGCTGGGCGAACTGCTCAGGCGCATTGAATACACCGAACGTTCCGATCGCGCCAACCTCCAGCTCTTCCGCCAGAGCGTGAAGGACCGCCAGCGCCTGCTGCTGCAGGCCTCGCTCCGCAGCCTGGAGACTGCTGCCCTCACGGCCCGTGCCGGCACCAACGACGAAGCCCTGCTGCGCCGCGAAGAGGCCGGCCTGTTGCTGCAATGGGTGGACCGCGCCAAGAAGGCCGAACCCACCGGCCAGGTGGTGATGGGCCGCAACGACGACCGAGACAAGCTCCTGCTGGAGAACGGCGACGTGCTGCGCGTGCCGGTGCTGGACGGGCTGGTGCTGGTCAATGGCGAGGTGCTGTTCCCCAATGCCTCGGCCTGGTCGCGTGATCTCAAGGTCGAGGACTATGTGCGCCTGGCCGGCGGCTACACCCAGAACGCCGATGTGGCCCGCATCGTGGTGGCCCGGCGTGATGGCAGCTATGTGCAATCGGTCGAGGAAAAGGGCTGGTTCTTCGGCAGCAGCAGCCGCATCGACGCCGAGGTGCAGGCCGGTGACGAAATCCTCGTTCTCCCCAAGATCGACGTGAAGTCGCGCCAGATCACCAAGGACCTGTCGCAGATCATCTTCCAGTTGGCGCTGAGCGCCAAGGCCATCTTCGGCCTCTGACCTCCCTGACCCTGGAAGCCCCTCCGCGATGAAAGTTCTCACCGTCTTTGGCACCCGGCCCGAAGCCATCAAGATGGCTCCCCTGGTGCGCGCCCTGGCCGCCGCCGAGGGCATCAGCTCGTGTGTCTGCGTCACCGCCCAGCATCGCCAGATGCTGGACCAAGTGCTGGAGCTCTTCGAGATCCGTCCGGACCACGACCTAGACATCATGAAGCCCGGCCAGACCCTCTCGGGCATCACCAGCGAGATCCTCACCCGCATCGAGCCCGTGCTCAAGGCCGAGCAGCCCGACCTCGTGCTCGTGCATGGCGACACCTCCACCACCTTTGCCACCACCCTGGCCAGCTATTACCAGCAGATCGCGGTGGGCCATGTCGAGGCTGGCCTGCGCACCGGCAACCTCTATTCGCCCTGGCCCGAGGAGGCCAACCGCAAGCTCACCGGCGCCCTGGCGCGGCTGCACTTCGCGCCCACCACGCAGTCCCAGGACAACCTGCTGCGCGAAGGCGTGAACCCGGCCCACATCCACGTCACCGGCAACACCGTCATCGATGCCCTGCTGCTGGTGCGTGAACGACTGCAGAGTGATGCCGCGCTGCGCGACGGCCTGGCGGCCCGCTTCCCCTTCCTGCGCGAAGGCGCCCGCCTGGTGCTCATCACCGGACACCGGCGCGAGAACTTCGGCGACGGTTTCGAGCGCATCTGCGCGGCCATCCGCGACCTCGCCGCGCGTTATCCGGCCGTGGACTTCCTCTATCCCGTGCACCTCAACCCCAATGTGCGCGAGCCCGTGGGCCGCATCCTGCAGGGCGTGGCCAACGTCCACCTCATCGAGCCGCAGGACTACCTGCCCTTCGTCTACCTGATGAACCGCTCCCACCTCATCCTGACCGACTCCGGCGGCATCCAGGAAGAGGCCCCATCGCTGGGCAAGCCTGTGCTGGTGATGCGCGACACCACCGAGCGCCCTGAAGCCGTGGCTGCCGGCACCGTGTGCCTGGTGGGCACCGACCTGGCCGCCATCACCGCCAGCGTGTCCGAACTCCTGGACGACCGCAGCGCCTACGAACGCATGAGCTTCGCCCACAACCCCTATGGGGACGGGCAAGCCTGTGCCCGCATTGTCGCGGCTGTCCAGGGCCTGGCTTTCCCGGCGGCACCCTGAACATCGTGGCCCAGCCTCGCGGCACTCGTCCGTGATGCTCGTTGGAGCCCAGCCGTCCTGACACCGGCGTAGCCAGATCCGAGACCTTACCGAATTTCCTGTCCCATGAAAAAGATCGTCATCGCCGGCCATGCCAGTTCCGGCCTTCAGGAGGTGGAGGCACTGCTCCTGAGGTGCGGCATGGTGCGACCCAGACCCTCGCGCCGGGACGGCATGTTGCCCGCGGAGATCACGGCGACCTTGTGCAAGGCCCACGCCTGCGCTCCGCTCGACGACGTCGTGGAGGAGGAACAGCTGCGTGCCGTGGAGACCAGTCCCATCTGGCAGGGCATGGCCTTGGACTTGATGCTGGGCAACATCGACGCGCCTTTGTGGGGCTGGGCCGATCCACTCAACATCTATCTGCTGGACTACTGGCTGGCACTGGACAAGCACATCACCTTCGTGCTGGTCTATGACCACCCTGAGCGCTGCCTCGTCGAATACGCAGCCAGTACCGCCATGGCGGCCGAGGCAGTCGAACGCAGCGCGGCTGACGTCGAGCGGCTGCTCGCTGGATGGCGGGCCTATAACGGAGCGCTGCTGGCCTTTTATCTGCGTCATCCGGATCGGTGCCTGCTTGTGAACGCACCCCAGGTGGCCGGCGCAGTGGACAGCTATCTTGAGCAATTGCAAGGCAAGCTCAGCGCGCCACTGACGCATCCCGCCGGCCTTCCTGCCACCGCCCTGGCCTCTCCCACCTTGGCCAACGGTCCAACTGATGCGTCGCCCCATGGCGAGGCCAAGGTCGCAGGTGGCCCGCGTGTCATGGATGCGCTGCCGGCACTGGTGTCCGGCGCCATGCAGCAGGCGGCCATGGCGCCGGAAAGGGTGGATCCCTGGTTCCGTGACGGTGGCCTGCCAGCCCGCTTCCTGGCGCAGCAACTGCTTGACGACCATCCGGCCGTGGTACAGATGTACGAGGAACTCCAGGCTGCTGCTAGCCTGCCTCAGGAGGTCCTGAGTCGCGCCAGCCGAGCCCGTGCTGCAGCGGCCTGGCTGGATCTGGTCAACCATCGTTCTGCCACTGTGGAGCTAGTCTCCCGGCTGCATCAGCGGTTCCTGGCCCAACGCGACGATGCCGAAGCCCGTGGCCGCGACGCCGCCCGTCAACTTCAGGATCTGAGGTCCCACAGCCAGGTCGAGCAATCCCGATTGCTGCAGCAATTGACGGATGGTCAACGTGCTCACCAGCAACTGCAGCAGGACATTGACGCCGCTCGTGACGAGCGCGACCAACTGCAGGCCCAGATCCGCCAGGCGCGTGGGGACCAGTCTCGGCTGCAGGCGCAAGTCGATGCCGGTGAGGGCGAACTGGCACGGCTGCGCTCGGAGATCCGTGCCAGCGAGGTAGCCCTGTCAGGCCTGCGGCAACAGCATGTGCGCATCGAAGAGGAGAACGATCTTCTTCTCCAGCAACTCCACGAGTCCCAGGACGAGGTGGAGCGCCGCCTGCAGCGTGAAGAGAACCAGAAACTGCAGGTCGAGCAGGAACGCCAGCAGATGGCGGCGCAACTGCGTCAGGCACATGCGGCCCTCGAGGCCAGCCGTCAGCTTGAGAGGCAGTTGCGCGATCAGATTTCCAGCACGCTGGCGGTCTTGGGCAAGGCGCAGGACAGTGGTCGTGAGGCCGAGTCCCGCCTGCTGGCCCGTCAGGCGCTGCTGGAGTCCGAACTGGCCAGCAGCCGCAAGGACTACCAGCAGGCCGAGCATCGTGGTCAGGCTCAGGTGGCAGAACTGCAGGCGGGCTTGGCCGCCACCCAGTCGGCCGCTCGTGCGGCCGAAAACCAGCATCTGGCGCGCATCGCAACCCTGGAGACATCACTGGACGAGCAGGCGGCGGCTCATCGGGCCGCCGAGCAACAACTCCTGACGCGCTGCCAGGACCTCGAATCCAGCCTCGCCCAGGTCCGTGAAGCCGCCCAGGTCGCCGAGCGTGACAGGCAGGCACAGAGCCAGGCCGCTGCGCTTGCTGCTGCCGATCAGTTGCAGCGGGCCGACGCCGAGATCCACAGGCTGCGCGAGCGTGAGCAGACGCTGGCATCGGCGCTCGAGGAGCGTTCCAGGCCCGACCCGGCGCTGGAGGCCACTGCCCTGGAAAACCGCCAGCTCATCGCCCAACTGCACCGGGCGCTCGAAGAGTTGGAGCGCTACCACCATGACAACGAGCGCCTCAGGGCAACGGCTGCCCAGGCCAGGCGCAAGCCGCCAGCTCCCTATGGAGCGGCCGATCGCGTGCGTCAGCAACTCAGCTACCGCTTGGGTGCGCGGGTGATTCACCAGAGCCGAAGCCTGGGGGGATGGCTCGGCATGCCCGCAGCCATCTTGCGCGAAGTGCGCCAGTACCGCTTGGATGCCCAGGCCAAGCCGGCCGGCAAGCTGCCACCCATCCAGAACTACGCCGATGCCTATGAGGCCGAACGCCTCAAGAAGCACCTGTCCTACCGGGTCGGCCAGGCGATGGTGTCCAACGCCAGGTCGCCCCTGGGATGGCTGCGCATGCCCTTTGCCATTCGTCGGGAAATCAAGTCCTTCCGCCGTGAAAGGTCGGCAGCATGAGCCGCAATGCGCCAGGTCTCACCGATCGGCTGGAACAGCTGCAGGCCTTCCTGCCTGCCCGGGGCTGCCTTGTGGTGGGTGCCGGCAACGGTACAGGTGCCCTGGTGCAATGGCTGGTGACGCGCCAGATGCCAGGGGTCATCCTGGTGGAAGGTGAGCCCGGCAGTTTCAGGCAGTTGAACCGTGTCGTGCCGTCCTCGCTGGGTTGGTCCCTGGTGGGCGATCTTGTTCCCGCGGCCGACCGGCCGGCTGATCTGCATGTCTATGGCCTGCGGGCCGAGAGCGGCTTGCTGGCGCCTGATGAACTGCAGCCGCTCTGGCCGAACCTGCTCGAAGCCGGCAGCCTTCAAGGCGCGGCTGGTGCCCCGCTGGCAGCGAGACTCTCAGGGCCTGCAGGCCCGGGTGATGAGGCCACGGCGGAAGATGCGGGACCGGACGCGACGGCGCCGATCAACTGGCTGGTGGTGGATTGCCTGCCCGCGGCCGACCTGCTGGCCGGTGCCGACCTGCGTGGCCTGGATGTGCTGCTGGCCCGGGTCGTGGTGGACGAGACGCTGGCCACACCGCAAGGTGCCGGCCTGGCTGCGGTTCGCGCCGCAGCGGCGACAGCGGGCCTGCGTTGGGTGGAGAGTCTTCCCGAGCGCCACCCTGCGCTGGCCCTGGCCTTGTTCGTGGCCGATCCGGGGCATCTGCGCCAAGGCGCCCACCAACTCGAGGCCGAACTGCTCAACCAGCGGCAGGCCCTGGTGGCCGAAACCACGGCCCGCGCTGCCCAGGCCCAGGCCAAGGCCGAAGCCCTGAAGCGGGCCGATGCGCTGGGGCTGGAGCTTGCGCAGTGCCGTCACAGCCTGACAGCGTCCGACCAGACGTTGCAGCAACTGCGGGTCATCCAGCGTCAGAGCGACGAGCAGCACCAGGCTAGCCTGGCGGCGCGGGATCAGGCCCTGGCCGTCCAGCAGCAGGCGACACAGGCTCTTGGCGTCCAGCACGAGGCGCTGGCTCGCCAGCTGCAGGTGATGGAGACCGAGCGCAGCCGTCAGGCCTTGGTCGCCGCGGAAGTTCAGGCCGGCCTGGACCAGGTACGAGGCGAACTGGCGGCCAGAGTCGCCGAACTGGCCCAGCGTCAGGCCGAGCTCGACGCACTGCGATCGGGCCATGGCGCCCTGCAGATCGAACGTGACCAGATTCGAATCCAGCTGGATCAGGCGCAGCGTGCCCTGCAGGCCAGTCGGGTCGAGTTGGCGGCGCTGGGGGAGGTGCGCGCGCGCCTGGCGACCGTCGAGTCCGAGCAGAAACGTGTCACCGAGGCACTGGCGGCTGCGCGTGCCGCAGCGGCGACCGAGCTGGCGTCCCTGCGCGAACTATTGGCGGCGGCGGAGGCGCAAGTCGCCACGCTGCGCCGCGAACGGGACGAGTGTGCGGGCGCCCTGGATGCAGAGCGTGCCGCGCTCGCGCGCCTCACCGCGGAGCGGTCCGGCATGGCGGAGGAATTCGCCCAGCAGACCAGGCGGTTGGACACCCTGACGGCGGAAGCCAAGGCGCTGCAGGCCGATCGTCAGGCCCAGGCCACGGCGGCGGCCGAGGCGCAGGCCCGGCTGCTCCAGTTGCAGAAAGACCTGAACACCGCCACCACCACCCTGGAGGCATCGCGTGCGCTGAACACGGTAGAGCGCAACGAACAACGCGCCATCGCCGCCAGCAATGCCCAGCGGGTTGCTGACCGCCAGCTGGCCCTCAATCGGCTGCATGCCACCTTGGCGGCCCAAGTCCGGGTCGAGCCGGTGTCCCGCTGGGAGGACGTGCAGATCCAGCAGATCGATCTCGGTCCGGCGTGGGCAGGCAACACGGTCAACACGGTGATCTTTCGGCATCACGGCCTCCTGACCCACGGCGATCACCAGTTCACCGCCTTCTACGTCGATGCCCAGACTGTGCGCTTCGTGCGTCGGCATCTGGCCACCGGCGAACTGGTCAGTCACGACATCCAGGGTGAGTTCAACCTCAAGGATGCCCATAACTGCGTCAGCCTGGGCATCGATCGCAAGGGCTTCCTGCATGCGAGCCTGGACCAGCACGCCAGCAAGGTGCGCTACCGACGCAGCCTCGCCCCGCTGGATGTCACCGCCTGGAGCGAGGACCTGGCCATGACCGGACGCAACGAGGATCAGGTGACCTATCCCACTTTCCTGTTGCCGCGTGGCGAGTTCCCGCTCACCCTGCTGTATCGGGATGGCACCCACAACCGCGGCAATGCCCGGCTCAAGACCTACGACGAGGCCAAGCAGCAGTGGGCCGACCGGCCCCTGCCCATCCTCAGCGGCGCCGAACACAAGCCTTGGACCAGCAATCCCTACTGGAACCATCCCGCCATCGGCACGGACGGCTCGCTGCACCTGTCCTTTGTCTGGCGGACCGGCGTGCTGGGCAACGAGCAACGGGTCAACAACCTCAACATCGGATACGCCTGGTCGCCCGACAACGGTCACCACTGGTTCACCGCCCATGGCATGCCGTACCAGCTCCCCATCACCCAGGTGACGGCGGAAATCGTCTGGCCCACGCCCCCAGGTGCCAACCTGATCAACCAGACCAGCATGGCGCTGGACCGGCACAATCGGCCGCACATCGTCTTCTATGCCAATGATGCCGACGGTGTGCCGCAGTACCAGCACCTGCGCTTCGACGGCAACCGTTGGCACCACCAGTTGCTCTCGAAGCGCCAGCAGCCTTTCGACCTGCGTGGTGCGGGCACCCTGCGCATCCCGATCAGCCGCCCGGAGATCCTCCTTGACGCTCGGGACAACGCCTTCGTGATCTTCCGGGGTGACCACACGGGCGACCGCCTCGCCGCCTGCCTGCTCCCTGCGCCGGACTATCGCTACGAGCCGGACAACCTCCGCCTTCTCGGCGACGAGGTGCTGGGCAACGCCGAGCCGGTCGTGGATCGCACCTTGTGGCAGAAGACCGGCCAACTGGCGCTCTACGTCCAGCACACCGAACAACTCGACAACGAAGGCAGCCTGATCGCGAGCAGTCCGGCGCGCCTGTTGCTTGCCACTCTTCGCGTCGGCCCTGCCTTGGCCGTTGACCCCGCATGACGATGTCTCATCCTGGCACCCCGTCCGTGTCCAGCCCGCTGGCAGCCGGCAATGCCGCCCTGCGTGCCGGGCAGTTCGAACAGGCCATGCGGCTCTATCTGGACGCTGCCCGCGAACGTCCCGCCCTGGCCGCACTCGTGCGCGGCAACCTGGAGCTGCTGGGGCTGCGCCGCCGTCGCGAGCAGCTGGTCGGCCTGCCTGCCGGCACACCGCGTCCGTCCCCCATCGTCGTGGTCTGCGCCCTCGGCCTGCCGCCCAGCGACATGGCCGCGGCCCAGGCCATCATCCGGGCCTACGCCCCGTTGTTCGGGCATGCCTCTGCCCTGTCCCTGTCACTGTTGACCGAATCGTCCTCGGGGGCCGGCGACGCGATAGCCATGCTGCCTGCCCGTCACCAGCAGCTGGTGCTGCCCGCGGCCACGCCGGTGCTGGCGGCCTTGCGCGAACACGTCATCACCCACCCTGCTGACCTGGTGCACCTGGCCGGTCCCATCAATGGCCTGCAACTGCTGTTCGGCCTGTTTCAGCAAGCCCTCTGGCGGGCGCGCGTCATCGTCGATGGAACAACGCCCAGGGTGGCCAACCCGCCAGAGTTCTCGGCTTCCACCGCAGCGGACGGCGTGCCGCCAGCCTTCGCGCACCGTC
>JBJOKP010000052.1:0-9262 GCA_046046045.1 Pseudomonadota bacterium
GAGCGCCCGCACCGCCTCGGCCAGCATCTCGTTGTAGAGCTGGAAGCCGATCTCCATCATGTTGCCGCTCTGGTGCTCGCCCAGCACCTCGCCGGCGCCCCGGATCTCCAGGTCGTGCATGGCCAGGTAGAAGCCCGAGCCCAGCTCCTCCATGCTCTGGATGGCCTCGAGGCGCTGGGCGGCCTGCTTGGTCAGGCCCTCGATGTCGGGCACCAGCAGGTAGGCATAGGCCTGGTGGTGGCTGCGGCCCACGCGGCCGCGCAGCTGGTGCAGCTGGGCCAGGCCGAACTTGTCGGCGCGGCTGATGACGATCGTGTTGGCCGTGGGCACGTCGATGCCGGTCTCGATGATGGTCGAGCAGAGCAGCAGGTTGTGCTTCTGGCCGACGAACTCGCGCATCACGCGCTCCAGCTCGCGTTCGGGCATCTGGCCGTGGGCCACGGCGATGCGCGCCTCGGGCAGCAGCTCCTCGAGCTTCTGGCGCCGGTTCTCGATGGTCTCCACCTCGTTGTGCAGGAAGTAGACCTGGCCGCCGCGCTTCAGCTCGCGCAGCACGGCCTCGCGGATCGTGCCGCTCACCTCGTTGCGCACGAAGGTCTTGATGGCCAGGCGGCGCTGCGGCGCGGTGGCAATGACGGAGAGATCCCGCAGGCCTTCCAGCGCCATGCCCAGGGTGCGGGGGATGGGCGTGGCGGTGAGCGTCAGCACGTCCACCTCGGCGCGCAGGGCCTTCATCTGCTCCTTGTGGCGCACGCCGAAACGGTGCTCCTCGTCGATGACGAGCAGGCCCAGATTCTTGAACTTGGTGTCCGGGCTGAGCAGCTTGTGCGTGCCGACGACGATGTCGATCTGCCCCTCGGCCAGGCCGGCCATGGCGGCCTTGACCTCCTTGGCCGAGCGGAAGCGGCTCATCTCCGCCACCTTCACCGGCCAGGGCGCGAAGCGGTCGACGATGGTCTGGTAATGCTGCTCGGCCAGCAGGGTGGTGGGTGCCAGCAGGGCCACCTGCTTGCCGCCCATCACGGCCACGAAGGCGGCGCGCAGGGCCACCTCGGTCTTGCCGAAGCCCACGTCGCCGCAGACCAGTCGGTCCATGGGCCGCGGGCTGATCATGTCCTGCACCACGGCGTGGATGGCCGCGGCCTGGTCGGCGGTTTCCTCGAAGCCGAAGCTGGCCGCAAAGGCCTCGTAGTCCTGGGCCGAATAGCGGAAGGCGAATCCCTCGCGCGCGGCGCGGCGGGCGTAGAGGTTGAGCAGTTCGGCGGCGGTGTCACGCACCTGCTCGGCGGCCTTGCGCTTGGCCTTCTCCCACTGGCCCGAGCCCAGGCGGTGCAGCGGTGCCTCGTCGGGGCTGACGCCGGTGTAGCGGCCGATGAGCTGCAGCTGCGAGACCGGCACGTAGAGCGTGGCCTTGTCGGCGTATTCCAGGTGCAGGAACTCGGTCGATCCCTGGCCCAGGTCCATGTTGACCAGGCCCAGGTAACGACCGATGCCGTGGTTGACGTGCACCACCGGGTCGCCCGGTTTCAGCTCGCTGAGGTCCTTGATCAGGGCCTCGACATCGCTCACCTGCTCCTGCTTGCGCTTCCTCCGCAGCGTGGGCGCGGTGTCGAAGAGCTCGGTCTCGGTGACCAGCAGCAGGCCGGCCTCGGCCCAGTCGAAGCCGGCGGCCAGGGCGCCGGTGGTGATGGCGGCCGGGTGGTCGCCGGCCTCGAAAGCGGCGAGGTGATCGACCGGTGGCAGCTCGAGGTGGTGCTCGCGCAGAAGGTCCAGCAGGCTCTCGCGCCGGCCGGCGCTTTCGGCCACCAGCAGCAGGCGCCGCGGCGCGGCGGCACCCGAGGCCGCTGCACTGGCGGCCATGGCCCGGGCGGCCTTGATGTGGGCGCCCAGGCGGCGCAGCGGCTCCTCGTGGCCGCGCTCGACGGCCAGGGCGGGCAGGGCGCGGGCCCAGGTGGGGGCAGGCTCGGCCGCGGCGGGGGCTTCGGCCTCGGGCAGCTCGGCGCCCTCGGCACCGTCCGCGGCAGCGGCATCGCCCTCGGCCTTGGCCGCCGCCTTGCTCCGGACCAGCAGCTGGCCATGCTTGCGGGCCAGGGTGTAAAAGTCCTCGGGCTTGAGGAAGATGTCGGGCGGCGCCAGGATGGGCCGGTCCGGGTCGTGCTGCAGGAACTTGTGGCGCTCGCGCGTGTCGGCCCAGAAGCGCGTCAGCGCCTCGTCGATGTCGCCATGCAGGGCCAGGGCGGACTGGCGGCCGATGTAGTCGAAGATGGTCGCCGTCTCGTCGAAGAAGAGCGGCAGGTAGTACTCGATGCCCGCCGCCGCCACGCCCTGGGCCATGTCCTTGTAGAGGCGCGCCTTGGTGGGGTCGCCTTCGATGCGCTCGCGCCAGCGGGCGCGAAAGCCGGTGCGCGCCGCCTCGTCGAGCGGGAACTCGCGGCCCGGCAGCAATCGCACCTCCGGCACGGGGTAGAGGCTGCGCTGGGTGTCGGGGTCGAAGGTGCGGATCGAATCGATCTCGTCGTCGAACAGGTCCACCCGGTAGGGCACGGCCGAGCCCATGGGGAAGAGGTCGATCAGGCTGCCGCGCACCGCGTATTCACCCGGGCTCACCACCTGGCTGACATGCTGGTAGCCGGCCAGGGTGAGCTGGCTCTTGAAGGCCGCCTCGTCGAGCTGCTGCTTCTGCTTGAAGGCGAAGGTGTAGGCCGCCAGGAAACTGGGCGGCGCCAGGCGGGTGAGCGCGGTGGTGGCGGGCAGCAGCAGCAGGTCGACGCGTTCGTCACCCGTGCCGCGCAGCACGCGCCACAAGGTGGCCAGGCGCTCGGAGATCAGGTCCTGGTGGGGCGAGAAGCTGTCGTAGGGCAGGGTCTCCCAGTCGGGGAAGACGGCGGTCTTGAGCTCGGGCGCGAAGAAGCCCAGTTCACCCTGCAGGCGCTGGGCATCGGCCGGCTCGGCGCAGAACACCACCAGCCTTGCGGACCCGTCCGCTGCCTTGGCGCCGGCCTTGGCCACGATCTGCTGGGCATGGCGGGCCAGCAGCAGGGCGTCGGCCGAGCCGGGCGGGCGGGGCAGGGCGTGGCGCTTGCCGGGGGCGGGGACCGGGATCTGCATGGGCGAAGGCGGCGAAGTGGGGGCAGCAAAGACGGACACCCGGCCGAGGGCTGCAGCGCCTCTGCGGATGAGGCCACGGCCCGGGGTCGGGTGAAAACCTTCCGCCTCGACGGGAGGACACGGAAGGCGCGGGATTCTAGGTTTGACCCGTCATTGCCGTGCTCGGGAGCCAGGCGCCTATAGCCCGCCGGTGCGGCCGGGGAGAATGTCTCCATGTCCCCTTTCTCCAGCCCTGACCATCACCGCGACCTGCTGGCCGTGCCAGCCACCTCCGTCAGCGCCATCAGCCTGGAGGCGCCGCGCTGTTTTGTCCTCGTGCCCTGCGCCGGCGTGGGCGCGCGGTCCGGCCTGGCGCTTCCCAAGCAGTACCACCGCCTGGCCGGCCTCAGCGTGATCGGCCACACCCTGCAGGCCCTGGCCGGGGTGGACGCGCTCAGCGCCACCCTGGTGGTGCTGTCGCCCGAGGACGAGGGCTACGAGGCTGCACTGGCGGGTCTGCCGGCCCAGGCCCACCCCGCCTGGGTGGCCCGCTGCGGCGGCGCGACGCGGGCCGACACCGTCATGGCCGGCCTGGCCGAGCTGCTGGCCCAGGGCGCCCAGCCGCATGACTGGGTGCTGGTGCATGACGCGGCGCGTTGCCTGGTCGAGCCGGCCTGGATCGCGGCCCTGATCACCGCCTGCGCCGAGGACGAGGTGGGTGGCCTGCTGGCCCTGCCCCTGGCCGACACGCTCAAGCAATCCGGCGAGGCGGCGGGCGAGGGCGAACGTGTCTCCGCAACCGTGGACCGGCGCGGCAAGTGGGCGGCCCAGACGCCGCAGATGTTCCGCATCGGCCTGCTGCAGCGCGCCCTGACCCATGCCATGAGCGACCCGGCGCTGGCCGGCGGCATCACCGACGAGGCCAGCGCCGTCGAACTGCTGGGCCATGCGCCGCGCCTGGTGCGCGGCCACCTCATGAACCTCAAGCTGACCTGGCCGGAGGACTTCGCGCTGGCCGAGCGCTGGCTGCAGACCCGTCCGACCTGCAGCGCGTGAGCCGCAGGCTCAGCGTTCCAGCACCACGCAGGTGGTGGTGGCATGGGCGTAGAGCTTGCCGTCGGCGCCCAGCAGGCGGGCCTCGGCAAAGCCGACCTTGCGGCCGGCGTTGATGACCTGGCCCACGGCGCGCACCAGGGGCACGTTGGGCAGCAGGGCGCGGATGTAGCTCACCTTGAGTTCGGCCGTGGTGTAGCCGCTGCCGGCGGGCAGGGTGGTCTGCACCGCGCAGCCCAGGGCCGAATCGAGCAGGGTGGCGATCCAGCCGCCATGGATGGTGCCCATGGGGTTGAGGAATTTGGCGCTGGGCCGGCCCTGGAAGACGAACCAGCCCGGGCCGAAGGCGATGGGCAGGAAGTCGCAGCTGGCGCCGATGGGAACGGCCGGCAGCTGGCCGCTGCTGATGGCGGCAAACACCTCCAGGCCGGAGAGGCCGGCAACCTGCTCGGGCCGGGCGACGCCCACGGGCGCCAGGCGGGCGCGGACCTGGGCCTCGTCGTCCTCCCAGCGCGCCAGCGTGGTGGCCGGGTCATCCGCATGGCCGTGGGCATGGGGCAGGTAGTCGGCCAGCTGGGCCAGGGTGCCGGTCTGCGCGGGGATGGGGGTGAGGGTGGAGCTCATGGTCGCGGGCATCTAGATCGTTGCAGATACAACGATTGTAGGTGCAATAATCCAGCCATGGCGATGTCCTCACCCTCTGCCCCAGATTCGGCCACCAGCCTGCCCGAGGCCGCGGCCCCCGTGACGCCGCTGGCCAGCGGATCGGCGCTGGGCCCGCCGCGCGGCTGCAGCAACTTCAAGCTGCGGCAGTTGTCGCGGCGGGTGAGCCGGCATTACGACGCCATCGTCACCGCCGCGACCGGGCTCAAGACGTCTCAATATTCGCTGCTGACCCATGTCGAGCGCCTGGGTCCGCTGCAGCCCAGCGAGCTGGCCGCGGCCATGGCCCTGGACGCCTCGACGCTGAGCCGCAATCTCCAGCCCCTCATCACCCAGGGCTGGGTGGCCGTGGGCCCGGGCCGGAACCAGCGCAGCCGCCTTCTGAGCCTGACCGATACCGGCCGGGCCAAGCGCGCCGAGGCCCAGCAGGCCTGGAAAGTGGCACAGCTGGCCTTCAACGCCCGGTTGGGCGAGGAGCGGGTGGCTCAGCTGCATGCCTTGCTCGATGGCTGCCTGGCTGCACTGGAGGCTGATGCCGCAGGGGATGACGGTGTGGCGGACCTCCCCGCCCTGGTTGCCGCGGCGAAGGACTGAGCCGCTGCCCCTGGCGTGCCAGGCCGGCCGGCCGCGCTTGGCACCCGGCGGATTCGCCCGCGGCCTGACCTGAGGATGCTGGGGCCGGCCGAGTTGGCACCCCATCAGTGACGCAGCCGTATCCAGCGTGAAGGATCAAAGGGGGCGGGGTCGATGGGGGCCGCTTGGCCGGTCATCAGTGCGGTGAGCAGGGCGGCCGTGCCCGGGCCGGTGGAAAAGCCGATGTGCTGATGGCCAAGGGCCAGCCACAGGCCATTGAGGCCCGGGGCGGGGCCGATGGCAGGCCGGCTGTCCGGCAGGCTGGGCCGGGCGCCCCGCCAGGGCGGGGCGGACGACGGGCGGCCCAGGTCCAGGGCCTGGCGGGCTGCGGCTTCGACCTGCTGCAACTGGTGCAGATCGTCCGGCGCCTCCAGGGGCGCCAGTTCCACCCCGGTACACAGACGCAAGCCCTGGGCCATGGGCGCCAGCACATAACCCGCCGCCGCATCATGGATGGGCCGCCTGAGCGTTGCGCCCTGGGTGTAGTGCTGGTGGTAGCCGCGTTCATGGCCCAACGGGACCTGCAGCCCCAGCGGCGCCAGCACCTGGGCACTCCAGGGGCCGGCCGCCACCACGACCTGGCGAGCTAGATGCCGGACACCGCTGGCGCCCTCGACCTGCCAGCCGCTGCCCGACCCTGACGGATCCGGCCGCAGATCCTGACGCGGATCTGGCCGCAGACCCGGCCGAAGATGGCGCACCTCGTCGCGCAGCACGGTCACTCCGGCACGAGCGGCCAGACCGGCATAGGCGCGCACCAATGCACCGGGATCACTCACCGCGGCGGCGCCCTGCACCCACAGGGCGCGCGGAAAGCGGGGTGCCAGGGCGGGTTCCAGCGCCTGCAGGCCTTGGGCATCGAGTTCCTCGCAGGCCAGGCCATGCTGGCGATAGAGCGCCCGCACGGGGGCCTGGGCCTCCCAGCCGGCCAGGCTGCGCTGCAGCAGCAGCCAGCCCTGGTCCTGCCAGAGGGCCTGGACACCGGCCTGGTCTCGCCAGGCCTCGTGCAGCGGGCGTGAAAGGGTGATCAGGGCATGCAGCGCCGCGACCGTGGTGGCAGTCCGGGCCGGCCTGGCCTGGGCCAGGAAGCGCAAGGCCCAGCCGCCAACCTGGGGCAGGTGACGGGCGCGCAGGCGCAGGCCAGTGCTGCGGCCGCGCAGCAGGGCCGGCAGGGCACGCCACAGGCCCGGGTGGTTGAGTGGCAGCAGCGAACTCGGCGTCAGCACCCCGGCATTGCCGTGGGAGGTCTCCTCGCCCGGCCCGCGTCGATCGAGCAGGCTCACCGACAGGCCGGCGCGGCGCAGCTGCAGGGCACAGCACACGCCCACCATGCCGGCACCGATCACCAGCACGTCCGGGATGGCAGGTGCCATGGTGGGTGTGTTGGCGGGTGTGTTGGCAGGTGCTTGGGCAGAAGGGAGGGCTGTCGTCGAGGGCGTCGTCATCATGGGGTGTGCACCAAGGCGGATGCCGATGTGGCGTCCGTATCATGGCCTGAGCCTGGCGCGCTGCTTGCGTGGCGGGCATCCTGTTGATGCGAGGAACCCCGATGACGAAGCCGATCTCCCCCCTGTCCTCCAGTGCCTGCCCCTTGCGCAGCCGGCTGCGCCTGCCCCTGCTGGCCCTGGCTGCCGCCGCGATGACCGGCCTGATGGCGCCGGCCCAGGCTCAGACCAAGTGGGATCTGCCGGCCGCCTACCCGGCCACCAACTTCCACACCGTCAACCTGCAGCAGTTCGCCGACGAGGTGGACAAGGCCAGCGGCGGCAAGCTCAAGATCACCGTGCATGCCAATGCCTCGCTCTTCAAGGCGCCGGAGATCAAGCGTGCGGTGCAGGGCGGCCAGGCCCAGCTGGGCGAGGTGCTGCTGGTCAACTTCCAGAACGAATGGGCGCTCTACGGCGCCGATGGCATCCCCTTCCTGGCCGACAGCTACGACGAGTCGGTCAAGCTCTGGAAGGTGCAGCGCCCGATGCTGGAGAAGAAGCTGGCCGAGCAGGGCATGATGGTGCTGTACGCCGTGCCCTGGCCGCCCCAGGGCGTGTATTCGAAGAAGCCGCTGGCCAGCGCGGCCGACCTCAAGGGCATGAAGTGGCGCGCCTACAGCCCGGCCACCAGCCGCATCGCCGAGCTGGTGGGCGCCCAGCCGGTGACGGTGCAGGCCGCCGAGGTGAGCCAGGCCTTCGCCACTGGCGTCACCGAAAGCATGATGAGCAGCGGCAGCACTGGCGCCGATGCCAAGCTCCACGAACACGTCAAGTACTGGTACGACACCCAGGCCTGGCTGCCCAAGAACGCCCTGCTGATGAACAAGGCCGCCTTTGACGCGCTGGATGCCGGCACCCGGGCTGCCGTGCTCAAGGCGGCTGGTGATGCCGAGGTGCGCGGCCTGGCCGCCAGCAAGAAGGCCAATGGCGAGAGCCTGGACAAGCTCAAGGCCGGCGGCATGCAGATCCTGCCGCCCTCGCCCCAGCTGGCGGCCGACTTGAAGAAGGTGGGCGAGGTGCTGCTCAAGGAGTGGCTGGACAAGGCCGGTCCCGAGGGCAAGGCCCTGGTCGACGCCTACCGCAAGTGAGGCGGGTCGAGCGCGCAGCCGGTGGGCCGCTGCTTGGCGGTCCCGCCCAGGCCCGCCCTGCCCTGAGGGCGGCGTGAGCATGCGCCGCTTGCTCGATGCGCTCTACGACGGCGCGGCCGCCCTGGCCGCGCTCTGCATGGTCGGCCTGCTGGTGATGGTGCTGCTCTCGGTGATCAGCCGCCAGCTGCACTTCCACGTGCCGGGCACCGATGCCTATGCCGGCTACCTGATGGCGGCCAGCGGCTTCCTGGCCCTGGCCCACACGCTCAAGCAGGGTGAACACATCCGCGTGACCCTGCTGGTGGGCCGGCTCAAGGGCCGGGCCCACCACCGGCTGGAGGTCTGGGCGCTCTCGGCCGCCTCGGCCCTGGCCGGGCTGGCGGCGTGGTACGCGGTGCGCCTGGTCTGGCAGTCGCGCGCGTTCAACGACATCTCCACCGGCAACGACGCCACGCCGCTCTGGATCCCCCAGCTCTCGATGGCCGTGGGCTCGGTGATCCTGGCCGTGGCGCTGGTCGACGAGCTGGTGCTGGAGTTGCGCGGCCAGCGCCGCACGGTGGACGAGTCGGCCCACCATGAATGAGCGCGCCGCATGAATGACATCGCCATCACCGCGCTGCTGATAGCCGCGCTTTTCCTCATCCTCGCCAGCGGCGTGTGGATCGGCCTCACGCTCTCCGGCGTGGCCTGGATCGCCATGCAGCTCTTCAGCAGCCGCCCGGCGGGGGACGCCATGGCGGTGACGATCTGGGGCTCCTCGTCGAGCTGGACGTTGACGGCCCTGCCGCTCTTCGTCTGGATGGGCGAGATCCTCTTCCGCACGCGGTTGTCGCAGGACATGTTCCGCGGCCTCGCGCCCTGGATGCAGGGCCTGCCCGGGCGCCTGCTGCACGTCAACGTGGTGGGTTGCGCCATCTTCGCGGCGGTGTCGGGCAGCAGCGCGGCCACCTGCGCCACCATCGGCAAGATGAGCCTGCCCGAGCTGGCGCGACGCGGCTACCCGGACAGCATCTCCATCGGCTCGCTGGCCGGCGCCGGCACCCTCGGCCTGCTCATCCCGCCCTCGATCATCATGATCGTCTACGGCGTCAGCGCCGACGTCTCGATCGCGCGCCTCTTCATCGCCGGCGTGCTGCCCGGCATCATGCTGGCCGCCTTGTTCTCGGGCTACCTGATGTGGTGGGCCTGGCGCCACCCCGAACTGGTGCCGCCAGCCGACGAGCGCCTGCCGCTGCGCGCGCGCATCGCCGA
>JBJOKP010000053.1:0-9165 GCA_046046045.1 Pseudomonadota bacterium
GGGCATGCGGAAGGCGCCACCGATCTCGACCAGCTCGCCGCGCGAGACGATGACTTCCTTGTCACGCGCCAGTGCGGCGATGGTGAGCAGCACCGCCGCGGCGTTGTTGTTGACCACGGTGGCGGCTTCGGCGCCGGTGAGGGTGCAGAGCAGTTCCTCGATGAGCTCGTCACGGTCACCGCGGCCGCCGGTGGCCAGGTCGTATTCGAGGTTGTTGGGCCCGGCCATCATGGCCAGCAGCTGCTGCAGGGCGGCATCGGCCAGCAAAGCGCGGCCGAAGTTGGTGTGGATGACCGTGCCGGTGCAGTTCAGCACCGCCTGCATGCGAGAGGCCAGGCGTCGGTCGACGCGCCGGGCCAGCGCACTCTGCAGTGCGGCCTCGGCCACTTCATCCATCCCCAGGCCGCCGGCCAGGGCGCGGCCGCGCAGGTCATCAAGCAGGCGGCGCGCCTGGTCAGCCACCAGGCTGTGGCCATGCTGCTGGACCAGGGCCGCCACCGCCGGCTGGCGCAGCAGGCGGTCGATCGAGGGCAGGTGCTTGGGATGGGCGCGGGGGGCTGTTTCTGCCTTGCCTTCAGCCGTCTCACCGTGAACCACGGATGGGTCGGGCCGGGTCATCAGAACGCTCCCGGATCCGGCGGCGGCAGGTCGCCCGGTGGTGCCTCGTCAGGCTCGGGCAGCGGGCCGGAGACGGCGGCCTCGTCACCCGGCGAGCCGAAGAGCAGCATGAGGTTCACGCCGTGGCGGAGCTTGCCGGTGTCGGCCACAAGCAGGTCCAGGGTGACGCTGGCCAGGTCGTCGGCCACCGGGTCGACCATGCCGTCGCGCTCGGCATGCATGATCTTGAGATAGTGGCCGCAGTCGTCGCAGGTCTCGGCCTGGATGACGGACTGAGCGGCCCGGCTGTTGATCTCGGCCAGCGGCTCGCCATCCGCGGCCACGCCGGCTTCGGCCAGGGCAGGCTCATCACCCGCGGCATCGAGCGAGAAGTAGGCGAGCTTCTTGCCGCTCAGGCAGTGCGGGCACTTGATGCGCACCATGTGCCACTGCAGGCTGCAGACCGAGCAGTGCAGATAGCGCTGGCCGGGAGCATCGTCGGTGCTGCGGGTGATGCTGGCCGTGGGCTTGCTGCCGCAGCAGGGGCAGGCGGTCTCGTCGTCGATGCGGCCGATGGCCTGGCCTTTGCCGCCGTGGCGAGCCTGCACGCTGAGCAGCAGGTGGGTCCAGTGCACCTGCAGGGCAGCGGCAATCAGCGGGGCGCTCGCCAGGTCCAGCCCGGCCATCACGCCGGTGAGCAGGCAGTCGGCCTGCCGTTCCAGCCAGTCGGATTCGGCCTCGATGAGGCCCTGAAGCACGGCCTGGGCCGGTGCGGGGGCCTGGGTCTTGAGCTGGTTGGCGATCTGGCGCAGGCCGGTCTGCCAGGCGGCATCACGCGGCCAGTCGGCGGCAGGCAGGGGCGGGGTCCCCAGGCGGGCAGCGCGGTCCAACGCCGTGTCATCGGGCAGCAGCAGCGACGGGAAACGCTGCGGATAGGACTGCAGAAGCTCGTGCTGGGCATGGGCCAGCTCGGCCATGAAGGCGAGGAAGTCGCCCATGGCATGGCCGCGGGCCAGCTGGCGCAATCGCATCTCGCGCTCGGCGTACAGGGTGCTGCGCACCGGCCAGTGGAGGTAGGCGGTCTCGCCGCCCGCGCGGGAGGCGATCTCCTCGGCGGACATGACACGGACGGTCGCGGTGGCTGCCATGGGGACTGCGGGGATCTGGTGAACGGGCCAGGGGCCGGGGTGGGTCGATGCGCCGATGGGGCGCCGGGCTGCAGGCATCAAGCTTCAGACGCCGAGCTGCCGCCGGAAAGAAAAGGGGCGCCGTCCCGCGAGCAGGGCGGCGCCCGATGCAGGGCAGGATACGTGGTCCGCGGCCTCAGCGGCCTCGGGTCATTTCCTCATGCCACAGCGGATGGTTGGCCTTGGCCCAACCTTCGGTCACCGTGCCGCGGGTCATGGCGCGGATGCTGCCCTTGACCCAGATGGCCGCGTACACGTGCATGATGATGGACAGCACCAGCACCACCGCCGCCACCGAATGCAGCAGCACGGCGATGCGCAGCAGCACGATGGGGAAGAAGGGCGCAAACCACGGCCGCCAGAAGATGAGACCGGTGACCAGCAGCACGCCCAACGAGCCGGCGCTCATCCAGAACACCATCTTCTGCCCGGCGTTGTACTTGCCCACCGGCGGCATGGCGTCCTTGTTGCCCTTGAGCATCTCGCCCACCTTGGCCTGCCATTCCTTGTCGGCCTCGGTCATGATGTTCTCGCGCCAGTAGCGCAGGAACATGCGGCCGAAGGACAGCACCATCACCAGCCCGATGAAGGGGTGGAGGATGCGGGTCCAGGGACCGCCACCGAACACGTTGGTGAAGAAGTAGAAGGCCGGGTGGAAGAAGGCCAGACCGGAGAGCGCGGCCAGCAGGAACAGCAGGGCGATGGCCCAGTGGTTCATGCGGTCGCGGTCCTCGTAGCGTTGCAGGAGCTTCTGGGCAGCCATCACGCGTTCTCCTCGTCGGACTTCTCTTCGATCGGGCCCACCTTCATGTAGTGGAAGAAGCCGGCAAACACTGCGCCGATCATGCCAGCCACGGCCAGCGGCTTGGCGATGCCCTTCCACAGCGAGACCATGGGGCTGATGCTCGGGTTGGCCGGCAGGCCCACCAGCTCGGGCTGGTCGGCATGCTTGAGCACGTACATCACGTGGGTGCCGCCAACACCTTCGGGGTTGTACAGGCCCGCGTTCTTGATGCCGCGCTCCTTGAGTTCACCGACGCGCTTGTTGCCGTAGGCCACCATCTCGTCCTTGGTACCGAAGCCGATGGCTCCGGTCGGACAGGTCTTGACGCAGGCCGGCTCCAGGCCCACCCCCACGCGGTCGGAACACAAGGTGCACTTGTAGGCCTTGTTGTCCTTGGCGCTGATGCGTGGCACGTCGAAGGGGCAGCCCTTGACGCAGTAGCCGCAGCCTATGCAGTTCTCCGACATGAAGTCGACGATGCCGTTGGCCTGCTTGATGATGGCGCCCGGCGAGGGGCAGGCCTTGAGGCAGCCCGGATCCTCGCAGTGCATGCAGCCGTCCTTGCGGATGAGCCATTCGAGGTTGCCCTGTTCAGGCTCGACCTCGTAGAACTTCATCACCGTCCAGCTGCTGGCCGAGAGGTTGGCCGGGTTGTCATAGACCCCCACGTTGGTGCCGATGTCGTCGCGCAGGTCGTTCCAGTTCATGCACGCGACCTGGCAGGCCTTGCAGCCTATGCACTTGGACTCGTCGATGAGCTTGGCGACCTGCGGCACGGCTGAGCGCACCTGGGGCGTGGGACTGGTAGTGGCGGAACGCGCCACCACGTCTTGCGATTGCAGACTAGCCATGGTGTCGGTACCTCCTTAAGCCTTCTCGATGTTGACGAGGAAGGCCTTGAACTCCGGCGTCTGCGAGTTCGCGTCCCCGAGGAAGGGTGTCAGCGAGTTGGCCAGGTAGCCATTTTCGGTCACGCCCTTGAAGCCCCAGTGGATGGGGATGCCCACGTGGTGGACCTTCTGGCCGTTCACGTCCATCGGCTTGATCCGCTTGGTGACCACGCAGGCCGCGACCACCTCGCCCCGCTTGCTCTTGACTCGCACCTTGTCACCGTGGCGGATGCCCTTCTCCTTGGCCAACTCCTCGCTGATCTCGACGAAGGGCGAGGGCTGCACGATGGCATTGCTGCGCGAGTGCTTGGTCCAGTAGTGCAGGTGCTCGGTCAGGCGGTAGGTGGTGGCCGCGTAGGGGAACTCCTCCTTCTTGCCCAGGTTCTCCCGGTCGCCCTTGTACACGCGGGCCGCCGGATTGCTCACGGCCTGCGGGTTGTTCGGGCACATGAGGTTGACGCCCAGCGGCGTCTCGAAGGGCTCGTAGTGCTCGGGGAAGGGGCCTTCGTTCATGCCGATGGCGTGCAGGCGGGCGACACCTTCGGGATTCATGATGAAGGCGCCCACGCCCTGCTCGGGCGCGGCATCCGGGCGCATGTCGGGGATGTCGGCCCCGCCTGCCCAGCTCGTGCCGTTCCAGGCCAGGTACTTGCGGCTCGGATCCCAGGGCTTGCCGTTTGCATCCGCGCTGGCGCGGTTGTAGAGGATGCGCCGGTTGGCCGGCCAGCTGAAGCCCCAGTTCGGGAACACGCCCAGACCGGTGGGATCGCTGTTGTCGCGCCGGGCCGAAAGGTTGCCGGTCTGGTTCCACACGCCGCAGTAGATCCAGTTGCCGCAGCTGGTGGAGCCATCGTCGCGCAGCATGGCAAAGCCGGGCAGCTGCTCGCCCGCCTTCACCAGGGGCACGGGCGCAGCGGCGGGCACCGCGGCAGCAGGTGCCACCGCCGGCTTGGCGGCCGGCTTGCCGGGCACCACCGGGGCAGACGGCGCCGGCAGGGCGAACACGTCGGCCAGGGCCTTGCCGTTGATCTCGCGCAGCAGCTCGGCCGGGCTGGGCACGTTGGCGTTGATGTAGGGCCAGGCCAGGGCGGCCACGGGCTCGGCCAGCTTGCCACCGTCCTTGGCATACATGCCGCGCAGCTTGGTGAACAGGCGCGCCATGATCTCGGAGTCGGGCTTGGCCTCGCCCGGGGGATCGACCGCCTTCTCCTTCCAGCTGATCACGCGGCTGGAATTGGTGAAGGAGCCGGTCTCCTCGGCAAAGCAGCTGGTCGGGAAGCGGAAGACCTCGGTCTTGATGTCCTCGGGCTTGACGTCGTTGAGCGGGCCGTAGTTCTTCCAGAACTCGCTCGTCTCCGTCTCCAGCGGATCCATGATGACCAGGTACTTCAGCTTGGCCAGGCTTTCGCCCAGCTTCTTCTTGTTGGGCACGGCCGCCAGCGGGTTGAAGCCCTGGCAGATGAAGCCATTGACCTTGCCCTGGTGCATGCGCTCGAAGATCGCCAGGATGTCGTAGGCGCCGTCGCGCTTGGGCAGCCAGTCGTAGGCGAAGTTGTTGTCCTTGTTAGCGGCTGCGCCGAAGTAGGCCTTCATCAGGCTGGTGTGCCACTTCGGGAAGTTCTGGGTGAACGCCATCTGGTTCGGACGCAGCGGCTTGCCGGTGCGCGTCTTCAGATAGGTCTCCCGGTCCACATCCGCTTCGGTGGGCGCACTCATGTAGCCCGACAACACCTCGGTGTAGGCGCACATGTCGGTGATGCCCTGCACATTGGCATGGCCACGCAGCGCATTGATGCCCCCGCCCGGACGACCCATGTTGCCCAGCAGCAGCTGGATCAGGGCCATGGTGCGGATGTTCTGCGAGCCCACGCTGTGCTGGGTCCAGCCCAGGGCGTAGCAGATGGTCATCACCTTGTCGGGCGCACTGGTGCCGGCCAGCATCTCGGCCACCTTCAGGAACTTGTCCTTGGGCGTGCCGGTGATCTGGCTGACCAGTTCGGGCGTGTAGCGCGCGTAGTGCTTCTTCATCTGCTGGAAGACGCACAGCGGGTTCTGCAAGGTGTCGTCCACCTTGACGAAGCCGTCCTCGCCCAGCTGATAGCCCCAGGTCGACTTGTCGTAGCTGCGCTTCTCGGCGTTGTAGCCGCTGAAGAGGCCGTCCTCGAACTTGTAGCCTTCCTTGGTGAGGAAGGTCGCGTCCGTGTTCAGCTTGACGTAGTCGAGATGGATCTTGTTGTTGCTGAGCAGGTAGTTGATGACGCCGCCGAGGAAGGCGATGTCGGTCCCCACGCGGATGGGCGCGTAGTAGTCGGCCACCGCGGCGCTGCGCGTGAAGCGCGGGTCGACCACGATGAGCTTGGCCTTGCGGGTCTGCATGGCCTCGGTCACCCACTTGAAACCACAGGGGTGCGCTTCGGCGGCATTGCCGCCCATGATCAGGACGAGATCGGCATTCTTGATATCAGTCCAAGAATTCGTCATCGCTCCGCGACCGAAAGTCGGGCCCAGACTGGACACCGTCGGCGCGTGTCAGATACGTGCTTGCGTATCGAGAGCGACCATGCCAAGACCGCGCGCGATCTTGACACTCAAGTAACCGGATTCATTGGAGGAGGCCGAACTGATCAGGAAACCGGTGGTGTTCCAGCGGTTCACGGTGATCTGCTTGCCGTCCTTCTCGACCTTCTCGATCAGGTTGGCGTCGCGGTCGGCCTTCATGTGCTTGGCCACACGGGTGAGCGCATCGTCCCAGCTGAGCGTCTTCCACTCATTGCTGCCGGCCTCGCGCACCTGCGGCTGCTTGACGCGGTTGGGCGACTGGATCATGTCCATCACGCCGGCGCCCTTGGGGCACAGGGTGCCGCGGTTCACCGGGTGATCGGGGTCACCTTCGACGTGGATGATGGTCGACTTGACGTTCTTCGCCTTGTCGCCGAGGGTGTACATCACCAGGCCGCAGCTCACCGAGCAATACGGACAGGTGCTGCGGGTTTCGGTCGTCCGAGCCAGCTTGAAGTTGCGCGTTTCGGCGAGTGCCGCCGTGGGCGAGAAGCCCAGCGCCACGAGACTGGACGCTGCCAGTCCCGAACTGCTGACCCGGAAGAACTGCCTCCGGTTCATATCCATGAGTATGGTCTCCTCATCAAGCCTTGCGGCCCTTGAGGCGGGGACGGAACCACCCGGATGGGAGGAGCCGACCACGCCATGTCCAGGCGGCGACGCCGCACCCTTGATTTATCCCCCGATGCGAAACATTCGGCAACTAGGGAAGCTGCTCGGACAAACCCTCTTGCTGTCGCTCAGGTGACGTCCATCCCTTGTCGAAGGGCGGGCTCATTGCGCCCGCGATCTCACGCCGCAGCCCACCGCGGCGATCACCACGGCGTCGAACGATTGTCCAGGCCAAACGCCCGGATCGCATGCCTCCGAAGGCCTCAACCGGGCGCAACCCCCGGGCCGGCATACACCGTGGCCCGATCGCCCCGCACATAGCCCAGCAGGGTCAGCCCGGCGCTCTGGGCGGTACGCGCCGCCAGGGCGGTGGGCGCCGAGATGGCGGCCAGCAGGCCGACACCGGCGCTGGCCGTCTTGTGCACCATCTCGTAGCTGGCCCGGCTGGTGACCACGATGAAGCCCTGGGCGGGCGCGTGGCCGCTGCGGGCCAGCCAGCCGATCAGCTTGTCCAGGGCGTTGTGGCGGCCCACGTCCTCGCGCAGGGCCAGCAGGTCACCCGCCAGGCTGCAGTAGGCTGCGGCATGGCTGGCGCCCGTGGCACGCTGCAGGGTCTGGGCCTCGCCCAGGGCGGCCATGGCGCGCTCGATGACCGCCAGATCGGGCTGCAGGCCCTGCACCCGCCGCGCCACCGGGCGCACCGCCTCGCTCAGGTTCTCGGTGCCACAGAGGCCACAACCGGTGCGACCGGTCAGGTTGCGGCGCTTCTCCTTCAGCCGCATGAAGCAGCGCTGAGTGATGCGCAGCTCCACGGTCACCCCGGCGCAGGCGGCCATGGCCTCACCCGCCGGCCCGGCCGCGGCGCCGTCCAGCACATGGCTGCGCCATTCGCAGTCCAGCAGATCGGCCGGGCTGTCCAGCAGGCCTTCGCTGAGGGAGAAGCCCAGGGCGAAATCCTCCAGGTCGGCCGGGGTGGCCAGCATCACTGCGTGCGAGATGCCGTTGTAGACCAGGGCCACAGGCACCTCCTCGGCCACCACCTCCTCACCGGGGCGGGCCTGGCCGGCACGCCAGGCGATGGCAGGCAGACAGGCGGTGGTGGCAGGCAGACCGCCGCCACCATCGCCCTCGCCTGCCCCGGCGCCTGGGCCTAGCGCACAGGCCAGGCCCCGCACCGTCTCGGGCGCTTCCATGTCGCAGGCCATGTCGGAACCAGGAGCGGCGGGCAAGTTCATGGCCGGATTCTGACCCTGGGCCCAGGTCAGCCAGGTCGGGTAAGCCCCGGCGTGCCGCGGCGCACCCGACTCACAGCCCCAGGTAGCGCCCGGGCTTGTGGTTGAAGGCCAGCACCAGGTTGAGGGCCAGCGCCCCCAGCACCGACCAGGCCACCCGCTGCACATCGGTGGCCAGCAGGGCGGCCAGCACCACCAGCGCGTCGATGCCCATCTGCACCTTGCCGGCCGGCCAGTCGAAGCGCTGCTGCAGCCACAGCACCAGCACGTTGAAGCCACCCAGGCTGGCCTGGTGGCGGAACAGCATGAGCAGGCCGGAGCCTATGGCCAGCCCGCCCATCACCGCCGCATAGGCCGGCTGCACCCGCCCCAGGGGCAGCCATGCTGGCACCCAGTGCAGCAGCAGGGCCACCAGGCAGGCGGCGGCCAGGGTTACCAGGGTGAAGCGCAGGCCGAAGCTGCGCAGCGCCATCAGGTAGAACGGCAGGTTCACGCCCAGCAGGCACAGGCCCAGCGGCCAGCCGGAGGCGTAGTGCAGGAGGAAGGCCACGCCGGGCGCGCCGCCGGTCAGCAGGCCAGCCCCAGCCAGCAGCACGATGCCCAGCGAGATGAGCAGCGCCCCGCTGAGCACCGCCTGCGCGTCTTCCAGGCGGCTGTGGGTCAGACCGGCGGCAGGCGGCGGGGTGGAAGGTGCGGCGGAAGGTGGGGGCGAGGTGGAGGACGGAGTCACCGCCGGATTGTCCAGCCGGCCAGCCCCTCCTCAGCTTGATGCAGGTAGGGCCGGCCGCCTTGCCTGCCGGCGCCCTGGCGCATTTCGGTCAACCTCAGTCGTACTTCAGGTACTTGAAACGTGGATCGTCCGGCGTGCCCTCCAGCGCCGAGCCTGCGCCCGGGCGCCAGGCCACCACCTCCTCGATGCGGGCAGCGAGTTCGAAGTCCTTGTCCGTCACACCCTTTGCGTCATGGGTCATGAGCTTGACGATGACAAAGGCGTAGGACACCGTCAGGTCCGGGTGATGCCAGGCCGCCTCGGCCAGATGGCCCACGGTGTTGACCACCATCAGCGTGCCCTTCCAGCCCGAGGTGCGGTATTTGCGGCGTATCCAGCCGCCCTCCAGAAACCAGTGCGGCAGTTCGGCGGCCAGGCGGGCCTCGATCTCGGCCGACTCGTAGGTGGGTCCGTGGCCCTCCGCTCTGCGCCAGATGCTCATGATGGATCGCCTCCACGTCCGGTAGGTGCTAGGGACCGGGATGATGCCGTGCACCTCCCGCCCCCATATGGCCAGGGGTGGCCCAGGGGTGGC
>JBJOKP010000054.1:0-9127 GCA_046046045.1 Pseudomonadota bacterium
GCACTTCTGGGCCCTGATCTTCACCTACATGTGGGCCGGCCCCCACCACCTGCACTACACCGCCCTGCCCGACTGGGCGCAGAGCGTGGGCATGGTGTTCTCGCTGGTGCTGCTGGCCCCGAGCTGGGGCGGCATGATCAACGGCATCATGACCCTCAGCGGTGCCTGGCACAAGCTGCGTGACGACCCCATCCTGAAGTTCCTGATCGTCAGCCTGTCGTTCTACGGCATGTCGACCTTCGAGGGCCCGATGATGTCCATCAAGACCGTCAACGCCCTGTCGCACTACACCGACTGGACCGTGGGCCACGTGCACTCCGGTGCCCTGGGCTGGGTGGGCCTGATCTCCATGGGTTCGCTCTACTACCTCATCCCGCGCATGTTCGGCCGCGAGAAGATGTACAGCGTGCGTGCCATCGAGGTGCACTTCTGGATCGCCACCATCGGCATCGTGCTTTACATCGCCGCGATGTGGATTGCCGGCGTCATGCAGGGCCTGATGTGGCGTGCAGTCAACCCCGACGGCACCCTGGTCTACAGCTTCGTCGAGAGCGTCAAGGCCACCTATCCCTTCTACCTGATCCGTCTTGGCGGTGGCCTGCTCTACCTGAGCGGCATGGTCATCATGGCCTGGAACGTGGTGATGACGGTCAAGAGCGGCAAGGCCGCCGACGCCCCCATCCCCCTGGCCCTTGCCCACGCCTGAACCAGGAGACACACCCATCATGGCTAACGCACACACTGCTCCCGCCGGACACGAGCGCATCGAGACCAGCAACACCCTGATGATCGTGCTGATCCTGGTTGCCGTCATCTTCGGTGGCCTGGTCGAGATCGTCCCACTGTTCTTCCAGCGCTCCACCACCCAGCCGGTGGAAGGGCTCAAGCCCTACACGCCGCTGCAACTCGCTGGCCGCGACGTCTATCTGCGCGAGGGTTGCTACAACTGCCACTCGCAGATGGTGCGCCCCTTCCGCGCTGAAACCCTCCGCTACGGACAGATCTCATTGGCTGGGGAATTCGTCTACGACCACCCCTTCCAGTGGGGCTCCAAGCGCACCGGCCCCGACCTGCACCGCGTGGGTGGCAAATACAGCGATGAATGGCATCGCATCCACCTGAACAACCCGCGCGATCTGGTGCCCGAGTCCAACATGCCGGCCTATCCCTGGCTGAATTCGGCGACGGTCGATCCTGCCGAACTCGCCCCCAAGATGCGCGCCTTGCGCACCGTGGGTGTCCCCTACGCCGACGACGAGATCAACAAGGCTGGCGACGAAGTCAAGGGCAAGACCGAGATGGATGCCGTGGTGGCCTACCTCCAGGTGCTGGGCATTGCCCGCAAGTAAGGAGCAGCCGCCATGGACCTGGACATCAACACGCTGCGCAGCGCAGTGACCGTCGTGTCGCTGCTGCTCTTTGTCGGCATCATGGTCTGGACCTTCCAGAGGAAGCGCCAGTCTGCCTGGGACGAGGCTGCAGCCCTGCCCTTTGCCGCCGACGACATCGCACAACAACCCGCTTCCCAAGCCAGCCTTGGAGGACAGCATGAGTGACTTCATCTCGAGCTTCTGGTCACTTTACGTGGCCGGCATCACCATCGGAGGCCTGGCCTTCTGCGTGGTGATTCTTCTGATCGCCAGCCGCCGCAAGGTGATGGCCGACGACAACACCACCGGCCACGTCTGGGACGAGGACCTGCGTGAACTGAACAATCCGCTGCCGCGCTGGTGGATGGGCCTGTTCGTCATCACGGTGGTGTTTGCCGTGCTCTACCTGGCGCTCTATCCCGGCCTGGGCAGCAGCAAGGGCACGCTGAACTGGAGCAGCGCCGGCCAGTACCAGACCGAGCAGGAAAAGGCCCAGGTTGCCATGCAGCCGGTCTATGCCAAGTTCGCCAACATGCCGGTCGAGGCCCTGGCCGCCGATGCCCAGGCCATGGGTGTGGGCGAGCGGGTGTTCGTCAACAACTGCGCCCAGTGCCACGGCTCGGATGCCAAGGGCAGCAAGGGTTTCCCCAACCTGACCGACGGCGACTGGCTGGGTGGTGACGGCAGCCTGGACTACATCGTCAAGACCGTGACGGCGGGCCGTCAGGGCATGATGCCCCCGATGGCGGCGGCCGTGGGTGGCCCCGAGGATGTGAAGAACCTGGCCAACTACGTGCTGAGCCTCTCGGGCAGCGCCCACAACGACATCGCCGCCCAACTGGGCAAGTCGAAGTTCGGCGCCTGCGCGGCCTGCCATGGTGCCGATGGCAAGGGCACCCAGGCCCTGGGTGCCCCCAACCTGACCGACAAGATCTGGCTGCATGGCTGGGGGGAAGACGCGGTGGTCGCCATGGTCAACAGCGGCAAGACCAACGTCATGCCAGCCTTCGGCAATCGCCTCTCGGCGGACCAGATTCGCGTGCTGGGTGCCTATGTCTGGAGCCTGTCCCACAAGGGTGGCGCCAAGACGGCGATGAATGCGGTGACTCGGTAATCGAGGTCACAGAAGGGTATACCCCTGGGGTGTATCCTTTGCTTACCCTGCAGACGCCGCCCCGAGGGGCGGCGTTTGTTTCCCGGAAAGTGTTTTTCCGGACCATAGTCCGCCACCATGTCCACTCCCAGCGACCCCTCCGCCGCGCCGGCCTCTTCCACCGCCAGCGTGGCAGCCACGGCCAAAGCCGAAATGGTCTCGCTCTACGTCAAGAGCAAGAAGATCTATCCGCGGGCCGTCAGCGGCCTGTTCGCGATGTGGCGTTGGGGCTTCGTCTGGCTCACCCAGATCATCTTTTACGGTCTGCCCTGGCTCACGTGGAACGACCGTCAGGCGGTGCTGTTTGACCTTGCCACGCGGCGCTTCTATGTCTTCGGCCTGGTGCTCTACCCGCAGGACTTCATCTACCTGACGGGCCTGCTCATCGTCTCGGCCTATTCCCTTTTCCTCTTCACGGCCGTGGCCGGGCGGCTGTGGTGCGGCTATGCCTGTCCGCAGACGGTCTACACCGAGATCTTCCTCTGGTTCGAACGCCTGTTCGAAGGAGACCGGGCCCAGCGCATGCGTCTTGACAAGGGCACCTGGACCGGCGAGAAGTGGTTGCGCAAGAGCGGCAAGCAACTGGTCTGGGTGTTGTTTGCACTGTGGACCGGCTTCACTTTCGTGGGCTACTTCACGCCCATCCATACCCTGGCGGCCGAGGTGCTGAGCCTGGGCTTCGGCCCCTGGGAATGGTTCTGGGTGCTCTTCTACAGCTTTGCGACCTATGGCAACGCCGGCCACATGCGCGAGCAGGTCTGCAAGTACATGTGCCCCTATGCGCGCTTCCAGAGCGCGATGTTCGACAAGGACACCCTCATCATCACCTATGACGCCGAACGTGGCGAACCACGTGGTGCCCGTGGGAAGAAGGTGGACCCCAAGGCGGCCAACCTGGGTGACTGCGTGGACTGCGGCCTGTGCGTGCAGGTCTGCCCCACCGGCATCGACATCCGCAAGGGACTGCAGTACGAATGCATAGGCTGTGCGGCCTGCGTGGACGTGTGCAATGGTGTGATGGACAACATGGGTTACGAGCGTGGTCTCGTGCGTTATGCGACGCAGAATGCGCTGGCGGGCCACTGGGACAAGTCCCAGATGCTCAAGCGGGCTTTGCGCCCGCGGGTGCTGATCTACACCGCCATCCTGGCGATCATCATGCTGGCCGTGGGGGTGAGCATCGCGCTGCGGTCGCCCTTCAAGGTGGACGTGGTGCGTGACCGCGCCGCACTGGCCCGCGTTGTCGATGATGGCCAGGTGGAAAACGTCTACCGGTTGCAGATCATGAACACCACCGAATCTGGCCAGAAGTTCCGCATCTCGGCCGGGGGACTGCCTGGTCTGCTGGTGGTGGGCAAGCAGGACATGGCCCTGGGCCCGGCTGAAGCTGGATGGATCGCGGTCGATGTGCGCCTTCCGCCCGAGGCGGCTCAAAAGGCCGGCAGCGGCGTGCACCCGATCAGCTTCACCATCGAACGCCTGCCTGACGATCGCCATCCCAGTGCCCTGGTGCACGAGAAGTCCACCTTCATGGTGCCGCGCTGAGCCGCTTCGATTGACGACTGTCTGCAGCGGGGATGCTTCTGCTCCGCTGCTTTCTACACGGACCTGCCCATGAACGACGCAATGCCCTCTTCTTCCCGCAGCAGCAAAGGCGGGCGGCCGGCCGACCCGGTGGACAACCAGCCCTGGTGGCGCTATCGCATGGTCTGGCTGGTCGTGGGTGGGCCGGCCCTCGTGGTGGTGGCCAGCATCTCCACCCTGGTGATTGCCGTCCGCCATCCTGATCCGGTGGTCGTGTCGACCACCGCCCCGGCTGAAGATGCTGATCCGGCCCGGAAGGACCCTGCGCGTGCTGCCGCGCTGCAGCCTGCGATGGCGGCGCGCAATCACGCTGCCACGGGGGGGCAGGCACGCTGAGTCTGCGGGTCTGAAGCCGCAAACAGCAGGGTGTCCATACGCAGACCTGCCGTCCAGAAGGGCCTGACTGTGGACGGGCCCATCAGGATGTTCCCCGGGGCAGTTGCGGTGAAGGCGCCGCTAAGCTTGCTGTTTCAAGTCGGGATGGCCCTGGGCCGTGGCCGACGCTCTAGATTTCCGCGCATCCAGCTTGGACCATGACCATGCATGACGATCACGTTCCCGCCTACTTCGGGGCAGCCGGCGCCGGGTCTGACGCTCTCGAACCCACGGTGTCGGCCACTCCATTCGCGCAGCGCATCATGGCCATCCTGTGGCCCAGTTTCCTGATGGCCGGGGTGCTGGAGATGCTGGTGTTCGCTTTCGCTGATCCGGCCGACCTGCACTGGATGGGCGGTGCCCCGGTGCAGTTGTCCCGCTCGGCGGTCTATAGCCTGGCCTTCTTTGCCTTCTGGCTGCTGATTTCCACTGCCGGCGCACTCACCCTGCTGCTGCTGCAGGAGCCCGGCCAGGTGAACCGGGTCAGCTCACGCGCCAGGCTCTGGCCCTGAGCGGGCGCCCGGCCTGCGCCGGGATGTTGGGGGTGGCCGGCCTCGCAGAACTGCTAGCGGCAGCCTGGGTGGACCTTGTGCTGTGGTCCCGCAGAGTTTCAGCAGTTCGCGCTGCTGACCAGGCGCTGCAAGGCAGGCTGGTCGAGGATGCGGATGTCGCGCTGCTTCACTTCCAGGATCTTCTCGTCCTGGAATTTCGAGAAGGTGCGGCTCACGGTTTCGAGCTTGAGGCCCAGATAGCTGCCGATCTCCTCGCGGGTCATGCGCAGCACCAGGGCGTTGGCGGAGAAGCCACGGGCCTGCAGTCGCTGCGTCAGGTTGAGCAGGAAGGCAGCCAAGCGCTCTTCCGCCCGCATGCTGCCCAGCAGCAGCATCACGCCGTGCTCGCGCACGATCTCGCGGCTCATGATCTTGTGGAACTGGTGCTGCAGCACGGTGAATTCGCGCGAGAGCGATTCGAGCTGGCCGTAGGGAATCATGCAGACCTGGGAGTCTTCCAGCGCCACGGCATCGCAGGTGTGCTGGTCGGTACCGATGCCGTCCAGGCCGATGAGTTCACCCGCCATCTGGAAACCGGTGACCTGTTCGCGGCCGTCGGCCGCTGACACCACCGTCTTGAAGAAGCCCGTGCGCACTGCATAGAGCGCATTGAAGTCTTCACCGGCATGGAACAGAGACTCGCCACGCTTGACGCTGCGCCGCGTGCTGACCATGGAATCCAGGGCGTTGAGCTGGTCCGAGCTCATGCCCACGGGCAGGCAGAGTTCCCGCAGATTGCAGGAGGAACAGGCGACCTTGAGCGCATCGATGCGCAGGGGGGCTTCTGACATGGAGCTCATTATCGACGCGACGCCGTTCGAGGCTGCCGGGTGAGAGTCTTGACGGACAACAGTATGCATGGGGCGCGCTTCAGGGCCTTCGCATTGTTTTCAGCCCCGGACCCGTCTCGATTGAGCCACGTCAAGTTGCGCGACCGGGGTGTTGGCAAAGTGCTGGGCATGGAAACCGTTCAAACCACCGAATCCGCCGCCTCGCGCACTGCCGTCGTCATCCCCATCTTCGGGGGATCGGCGGACCTGCCGAACTGCTCGCCGCAGGCCGGGCCGGATCGGGCGGAGGTCGGTCTCCCGCCGGCCCAGCGCCTGGGGCCCGCCCGCGTGACCACGGGGGATGAGGAGGTCGAGCTGTCAGTCGAGTTGCTGCGCCGCATGGACGTGCCGGGGCCCCGCTACACCTCCTATCCCACCGCGGACCGTTTCGTGGAGGCCTTCGACGCCAAGGCCTACCGCCATGCCCTGGCCCAGCGCAGCATAGGCGGCGCGGCCTGCCAGCCGCTGTCGGTCTATGTGCATGTGCCCTTCTGCGAATCCATCTGCTACTACTGCGGTTGCAACAAGGTGGTGACGCGGGATCACAGCAAGTCCGAACCCTATCTGGCCGCGCTGGAGCAGGAACTGGCCCTGGTGGCCCACGAGCTGGGCCCGCGCCAGGTGGTGTCGCAGCTGCATTTCGGCGGCGGCACGCCGACCTATCTGACCGATGCCCAGCTCGATCGCCTGATGGGCAAGCTGGCCTCGACCTTCAAGCTGGCCGAAGGCGGCGAGTTCTCCATCGAGATCGACCCGCGCACCGTCACGGTCGAGCGCCTGCGCCATCTGCATGCCCTGGGCTTCAACCGCGTGAGCTTCGGCGTGCAGGATTTCGACCCCGACGTGCAGGAGGCCGTGCACCGCATCCAGCCCTTCGAACAGGTGGAGGCACTGATGAAGGCGGCCCGCGACTGCGGCTTCCTGTCCATCAACGCCGACCTGATCTACGGCCTGCCGCGCCAGACGCCCGAGAGTTTTGCCCGCACGGTGCAGCAGATCGCCGGCCTGCGCCCGGACCGGATCGCCATGTATGGCTATGCACACCTGCCGCAGCGCTTCAAGCCGCAGCGTCGCATCAATGACGCCGAACTTCCCACCGGCGGCCAGCGCATCGAGATGCTGTCGGGTGCCATCGACGGCTTCCTGGCCGCGGGCTACCACTACATCGGCATGGACCATTTCGCCCTGCCAGAGGATCCGCTGGCCATTGCCAAGCGCCAGGGCCGGCTGCACCGCAACTTCCAGGGCTACAGCACCCATCCGGACTGCGACCTGGTGGCGCTCGGTGTCTCGGCCATCGGCCGCATCGGCCCTGTCTACAGCCAGAACGCCAAGACCCTGGACGAGTATTACGAGGCCCTGCACCGCCAGGAACTGCCAGTCGTGCGCGGCCTGGCCCTGACGCGCGACGATGTGCTGCGCCGCGCCGTCATCATGGCCATCATGTGCCACGGCAGCGTCAGCTTCGAATCCATCGACCTGGCCCACCTGATCGACTTCCGCAGCTATTTCGCCCACGAACTGGAAGCGCTGGAGGCCCTGGTGGCCGATGGCATGGTGGTGCATACCGACGACGGCTTCGAGGTGACTCCGCAGGGCTGGTACTTCGTGCGGTCCGTGGCCATGCTGTTCGACCGCAATCTGCAGGCCGATCGCACCCGCGAGCGCTTTTCCAAGGTGATCTGACGCGCGGGATGAGGCAGATCGCTGGTGGGCCGGCATGACCGGCACCTTGCTGTTGACCGTGGCCTTGATGGGGGCGGCAGCAGCCCCTCATTGCGCCGCCATGTGTGCCGGGGCCTGCCGCCTTGCCGCCTCGCGCTGGACCGAACCTGGCCGGAAGCCAGACGTGGCAGCCTGGCTGCTGGGGCGGCTGGCCGGGTATGCCGCTGGCGGCATGGCCGCGGCGTCGTTGGGCCAGGTGCTGCTGTGGTTGTCCGAGACTCAGGCCTGGGCCCGGCCGGCCTGGCTGATGGTCCAACTTGCCATGTTCGTACTGGGGCTGGTGCTGATGCTCCGCGGACGCCTGCCGCTGGCCTTGGAGCAGCAACTGGCGGCCTGGGGACGCCAGCCGGTCGCCCGGAACGCGGGTGGCGGCCAAGTGGTGCTGGTCAATCGGCGATGGCAGGGGGGCCTGCGCACAGCCTTGGTCGGTGGACTCTGGGTGGCCATGCCCTGCGGTGTGTTGCAGGCCGCACTGGTGGTTGCTGCCCTGGCGTCGTCACCTCTGGAAGGTGGCCTCGCCATGGCCCTGTTCGCCCTCTGCAGCGCCCCCGGTGTGCTGGCCGGTCAATGGCTATGGCGCTGGCTGGGGCAGAGGCGCCTGGCGGCACTGGTGTTGGGGCCGGACAGCGGTGATGGCCGCGCTGCGCCGACCGCAAGTAGTGGGTACGGTGCGGACCTGGCAGCCACGCGCTGGTCGCTGCGCCTGGCCGGCCTGGGCATCAGCCTGCTGAGTGGTGGCACGGTGGCCATGGGGATCTGGGCACCGCTGGTGGCCTGGTGCAGCTGAGGAAGCTTTGCGAAGGCCGGGTAGTTCCCCGCGTCTTCAGACGACACCAACAGGAAAGTGCCCGGCATTGCCGGGCGCTTCCAGGTCTGATGAAGCAGGTCGTCGCCGGCGAACCCGCTGCCAAGGACGCTCAACTGCTTTGAAGCGGGCTTCGCATCAGCCTTCCGAGCAGCCGAGGTATCGGCCTTCGGTGCAGCCGACGTAGCCTGGTCGGCGGGCTTGGCGGCGTGAGCGACCCGTAGCCAAGTTGGCGGCGAACGGAGCGGCGTAACGCTTGTTCATCCTGGACCTAAAGGTCGTGGCTGATGCAACCCGGGCGATTGCTTGGGCCGTTCCGAAACGCTCCGCCGACAAGGCAGAATACCGGCAAGGCCGAGGTCAACTTTTGCGAAAAGCAAACTCCGATATGGAATTCGGAGTCGGCGACTCGTTGCAGCACGCCACGGCAGTCAGCTTCGGCAAAAAGCTCAGCGTAATGGCTGACTACACGCTGAATATGCCCCATCAAGCCACCGCGCCCTTCTCGCAGGCAATGGCACTGGCAGGGAGATCACCCTGGTGGTGACTTGAAAGGCAGGCCCAGTCAATCCAGGCCAAAGTGCGGCGTCTCATCCTGCCGCTGACAAGCTGGCATGGCCACCGAACTCCGTCCATGTTGGCCTGCGCTCAGGCGGCTGGCCGGTTTGCTGCCTGGCCACGCAGACTGGCATCCAATGACTGTATGTTCTGCGCCAGTTTGCCCTTGGGGCCGT
>JBJOKP010000055.1:0-9079 GCA_046046045.1 Pseudomonadota bacterium
GGTGGGGCGGCTACTTCCGCATGACCGGGGCGGAGATCGAGACCATCGTCGAGAACCTCTTTGTCGGCAACCGCCTGGCGCGTGGCGAGATGGAGATCGACGGCCTGCCGGTCGACCTGCGCAACATCACCCAGCCTGTGGTGGTGTTCGCCTCCTGGGGCGACAACATCACCCCGCCGCCGCAGGCCCTGGACTGGATCATCGACACCTGGGGCGACGAGAAGGCCATCGCCGCCGCCGGCCGCACCATCGTCTACGTGCTGCATGAGCACATCGGCCACCTGGGCATCTTCGTGGGTGGCGAGATCGCCCGCAAGGAGCATGACCAGATCGTCGGCTCCATGGACGCCATCGCCGCCCTGCCGCCCGGCCTCTACGAGATGCGGGTGGAACGCAAGGACGGCCGCAATGTCGAGCGCTGGGACGAACTCGAGCCCGGCAGCTACACGGTGGAGTTCGACCGCCGCACCATGGACGACCTGCGCGAGCTCAACCCCGAGGGCCGCGACGAGGAGCAGATCTTCTCCACCGTCGCCCAGCTCAGCGAGATCAACAGCGCCATCTACAAGACCTGGGTGCGCCCGGTGCTCAAGCCCATTGCCTCGCGCCTGCTGGCCGACGGCCTGACCCATGCCCACCCGCTGCGCTGGCAGCGCCAGTGGCTCTCCGACGTGCTGCCCGGCGCCACCGTGCTGGAACAGTGGGCCGAGCGCATCCGCGCCGATCGCCATGCCCTGCCCAAGCAGCACCCGGCCCATCTTTTCGATGCTGAGATCTCGCGCCTGATCGAGAGCGGCCTGGACCTCTACCGCGACCTGCGCGACCAGGCTGTCGTCGGCTGGACCCGGCTGGCCTTCGGCCCCCTCGGCCTGGGCGCCTTCCTGCTGCCCAAGCCCAGCGATGCGGCGCGGGCCGCCGAGCGGGCGGCCGGCGACCTGGCCCGCCATCGCCACGAGGTGATGCCCCATCTGGCCGAAGGCGGCTTCGCCCGCGCGGTCTGCCGCATCGTGCTGGCCGGCATGCAGGAGCAGGGTGGCTTCGAGCGTCGCAGCCTGCGCCTGGCCCAGCTGCTCACCCACCTGGCACCGCATGCCGGCGAGGCCGCTGCGGCCGACTCCACTGACTCCACCGACGCCACCGACTGGGCCGAACTCGTGCGCGAGGAGGCCCGCGTGCTGGCCGTGGCGCCCCTGGATGCCCTGAACGCGGTGATCGAGATGCTGCCCACGCCGGACCTGCGCGAACGCGCCCTGGCCGTGGCCGCCGCCGTGCTGATGATCCATCCCAGCGAGCAGTCGCCCCAGTACGACGTGGTGCGCCGGCTCATGGTCTACCTGGGCGCCCGCCCCCGCCGGGTCTACGAACTGGCCCAGGCCCTGGTCCAGCCCATCGAGGCCGCCCTGCAGGGCGAGGTGGCGCAGGAGGGTGCCATCACCGCCCCGGTGGCGGTGAAGGCCGCCAAGCGGGTGCGCCAGGCCACGGCCCAGGCGGCGGACGTGGCCCGGCCGGCGGCGAAGAAGCCGGTGGTGACCAAGGCGGGCGCTACCAAGGCGGGAGCCACCAAGGCGGCCACCCGGAAAGCGACCACCGTGAAGGCGGCCGCCGAACCTGCCGCGGCCGTGACTGCGCCCGCGAAAAAGGCGCCGAAGAAGGCTCCGGAAGGCGCAACCAAGGATGCGCTGAAGCAAGCGCCCAAGCAAGCGCCGAAGGAGGCCGCCCCGGCCAAGAAGCCCGCCGCGAAGAAGTCCGCCCCGGCCGCTTGAACCAGGTCGCCCCGGGCGGGCGCATCGGGGCAAGCCCTGAGGCGGGGCGGGCGGGCCGGCCCGAGCATGGCGGGATGCCTGCCGTACCCCCAACCGCCCTCCCTTCCAGCCCGGCCGACGGGGCGCATGAGCGCCTGCACGGCGGCTTCCGATGGCAGGTGCCCGAACACTTCAACATCGCCCAGGCCTGCTGCACGCGCTGGGCGGCCGAGCGGCCCGACGCCCCGGCGATCTACTACGAGCACGAAAACGGCGCCACCTCGGTGCACCGCTATGCCGAGCTGCAGCGTGCCGCCAACCGGCTCTCCAACGCCCTGCAGCGCTTGGGCATAGGCCCAGGCGATCGGGTCGCCATCGTCATGCCCCAGCGCCTGGAAACGGCGGTGGCCCACATGGCGGTCTACCAGCTGGGTGCGGTGGCCATGCCGCTGTCCATGCTGTTCGGCCCCGAGGCCCTGGAGTACCGCCTGCGCGACAGCGAAGCCCGCGTGGCCATCGTCGACGAAAGCGCCATCGAGCACCTGCTGCAGGCCCGCCCGGCCTGCCCCGAGCTGGCCTGCGTGATCGCCGTGGGGGCGGCCAGCGGCCGCGGCGACCTCGACTGGATGGCCGCCGTGGCCCGCGAGGACGCGGTCTTCGAGGCCCGCCGCACCCATGCCGATGACCCGGCCGTGCTCATCTACACCAGCGGCACCACCGGACCGCCCAAGGGGGCGCTGATCCCGCACCGGGCGCTGATCGGCAACCTCACTGGCTTCGTCTGCAGCCAGAACTGGTTCGACGGCGAGGACACGGTGTTCTGGAGCCCGGCCGACTGGGCCTGGACCGGCGGGCTGATGGATGCCCTGCTGCCCACGCTCTACTTCGGTCGCCCCATCGTGGCCTACCAGGGCCGCTTCGGCCCCGAGAAGGCCCTGGCCCTGATGGCGCGTTACCAGGTCACCCATGCCTTCATCTTCCCCACGGCGCTCAAGGCCATGATGAAGGCGGTGCCTGAGCCCCTGCAGCGCCACGACCTCAGGCTGCGCGCCATCATGAGCGCGGGCGAGGCCGTGGGTGATGCCGTCTTCGCCTGGTGCCGCGACCGCCTGGGCGTGATGGTCAACGAGATGTTCGGCCAGACCGAGATCAACTACATCGTCGGCAACTGCGGCCGCTACCTCGGTGCCGATGGCCAGGCCCATCCGGGCTGGCCGGCGCGGCCGGGCAGCATGGGCCGGCCCTATCCCGGCCACCATGTGGCGGTGATCGACGAGGATGGCCAGGAATGCCCGCGCGGCACGCCGGGCGAGGTGGCGGTGCACCGGCTGGACCGTCACGGCGAGCCCGACCCGGTCTTCTTCCTGGGCTACTGGAAGAACGAGGCCGCCACCCGGGCCAAGTTCACCGGCGACCCGGAGAACAGCTGGTGCCGCACCGGCGACACGGCCGTCATGGACGCACAGGGTTACCTCTGGTACCAGGGCCGGGCCGACGACATGTTCAAGGCCGCGGGCTATCGCATCGGCCCCAGCGAGATCGAGAACTGCCTGGTCAAGCACCCGGCCGTGGCCAATGCCGCCGTTGTGCCCAAGCCGGACGCCGAACGCGGCGCGGTGGTCAAGGCCTATGTGGTGCTGGCCCCGGGCCATCATGGCGATGCCGCCCTGGTGGAGGAACTCCAGGCCCATGTGCGTGGCCGCCTGGCGCCGTATGAATACCCCAAGGAGATCGAGTTCATCGAAGCGCTGCCCATGACCACCACCGGCAAGGTGCAGCGCCGCGTGCTGCGCCTGCAGGAGGAGGAGCGGGCGCGGGTGCGGGGCTGAGCAGGGGGCTGGTGGAGGTTCGCCGGGCTTGGGGCCGCGCCTCAGTGCGGCTCGGGCTCGGGCACGCGCTTCCACTGCGCCAGCAGCATGGCGGCCAGCATGAGCGCGCCGCCGGTGATCCCGCGCAGGCCCAGGCTTTCGCCCAGCACGGCCCAGCCGGCCAGGGCCGAGAACAGGCCCTCGCTGCTGTAGATGATGGCGGCGTGGGAGGCGATGGCCGTCTTCTGCGCCACCACCTGCAGGGTGTAGGCCACGCCCACGGAGAGGGCGCCGCCGTAGATGATGGCGGGCGCGGCCTGCAGCAGGCCGGCGGCGCTGAGCGGTTCGGCGTACAGGCCCCAGGCCAGCGACAGGCCGCCGCAGACCAGGTATTGCGCAATGGCCAGGCGCAGCGGGTCATGGCGGCGGGCCAGCACGCCCACCAGCACCACGTGGGCGGCCCAGATGAAGGCGCTGACCAGCTGCAGCCAGTCGCCCGGGGCGACCGAGAAATCGGCCTTCACGCTCAGCAGGTAGAGGCCCACGGTGGCCAGGCCCACGGCGGCCCACAGGCTGCCGGCCAGGCGTTCACCCATGCCCAGCAGGGCGAAGGGCACGATGACCACGTAGAGCCCGGTGATGAAGCCGGCATTGCTCACCGTGGTGCCCAGCAGGCCCACCTGCTGGGCATTGACCCCGGCGAAGAGCACCAGGCCCAGCAGCAGGCCGGCCAGGGGCAGGCGGTCGAGCGCACCACGAGGCGCCGCGGGCGAGGGGCTCAGCGGCTGACCCAGCCAGGCCGGCCGCCAGTGCCAGAAGGGCAGCACGATGAGGGCCCCCAGCAGGAAGCGCGTGCCGGTGTAGGTGAAGGGGCCCACGCCGGCCATGCCCAGGTGCTGGGCCACGAAGGTGGTGCCCCAGATCAGCGCCGCGGCCAGCATGAACAGATCGGTCATCCAGCCCGGACGGGCGTGGCGGACGGGCGACAGGGGGAGGTTGGCAGAGGTCAAGGACGGGCTGGGATCAAGGCTGCGAGGGCAGGTCAAGCTGGAAACTCCCGAGGCTTCAGCGCCTCGGGCCGACCGGAATGCACACAAAAGCAGCCGAAGATAGCTCACCCCGCGCGCCGGCCCATCGGCATGTTTCGTGCTCGCCGCTGGCGCACCTTGTAGGAGTCACCCCCATGAATCTCGATTGCCCCCGCCACCTTGCGTCCAGGACGTCTTCGTGGATCTCGCGCCGCCTGGCGCTGCCCCTGCTCGTGGTCGGCCTCGGACTGGCTGCCACCAGCGGCGTGCAGGCCCGCAGCCTCGACGAGGTGAAGAAGGACGGCAAGATGATCGTGGCCACCGAAGGCCAGTTCGCCCCCTTCAACTTCTTCCAGGGCGCCAAGCTCACCGGCTTCGAGATCGAGGTGGCCGAGGCCGTGGCGGCCAAGATGGGCCTGAAGATCGAGTGGAAGGCGCTGTCCTTCGACGCCCTGCTGGCCGGCCTGCGCCAGGACCGCTGGGATCTGGTGATCGCCTCGCACGGCATCACCGAGGAGCGTGCCAAGGCCGTCACCTTCACCGAGCCGCACTACTGCTCGGGCGGCGTGATCGTCTCCAAGAACCCGGCCATCAAGAGCGCGGCCGACATCGCCGGCAAGGTGGTCTCGGCCCAGATCGGCACCACCTACCTCGAGAACGTCAAGAAGGTGGCCGGCGTGAAGGAGGTCAAGGTCTTCCCGCAGGACACCGATGCCCGCAGCGCCCTGCTGACCGGCCGGGTCGATGCCTGGGTGAGCGACCGCTTTGCCGCCGTCTCGGCCGTGGCCGCTAATCCGCAGGCCGGCATGAAGATCGGTGACTTCCTCTTCGTCGAGCGCATCGCCTCGGCCGTGGCCAAGGGCAACAGCTCGCTGGCCGGTGGCTGGAACAAGGCGCTGGCCGAGGTGATGGCCGATGGCAGCTACGCCAAGATCAGCCAGAAGTGGTTCAACGAAGACGTGCGCTGCAAGTGATGGCCGGTGTGCCCCTGCCCCGCTGGCCGGCGGGCTGGTCGCGCGAGCAGCGCAGCAGCGCCACCATGGCCACGGCCGTGGTGGGCCTGATGCTGGTGCTGTGGCTGCTGCCCATTCCGCTGGCCCTGGCCCCCGAGCCCATCGGTCCGCAGGCTGAACTGTTTGGCGAGGGCACGCGCACCACCATGCTGCTCACGGTGATCGCCGGGCTGTCGGGCATCCTCATCGGGGTGCTTGCCGCCCTGGGCAAGCTGGCCCGCTTCGCGCCGGTGCGCTGGCTGGCGGCGGCCTACATCTGGGTGGTGCGCGGCACGCCGCTGCTGGTGCAGATCCTCTTCGTCTTCTTCGCCCTGCCCTCGGCCATCCCGGCACTGAGCCTGAGCGACTTCAACTCGGCGGCCCTGGCCCTGGCCTTCAACGTCGGGGCCTACAACGCTGAAGCCATCCGCGCCGGCCTCATGGCCGTGCCCAAGGGGCAGATCGAGGCGGCCCGCTCGCTGGGCCTGAACCGCTGGTACACCTTCATCGACGTCACCTTCCCCCAGGCCTTCAAGATCTCGCTGCCGCCGCTGGTGAACAACATCGTCGCCCTGCTCAAGGATTCCTCGCTGGCCTATGCCATCGGCGTGGTGGAACTCACCAGCGTGGGCAACCGCATCCAGGCCGCCAGCTTCCAGCCCATCCCCACCCTGGTGACCGTGGCCAGCGTCTACCTGCTGCTGACCACGCTGCTGACGCAGATCTCCGGCGCGGTGGAGCGACGCTTCGACGTGGAGGGGCGGCAGCCATGACAAACGCCAGCGCACGGCCGCTCCGAAGCGGGCGTTTGTCCTCCCGCGGGGAGGTGACCCCGCAGGGGCCGGAGGGCCAAGCATGAGCCGCGTCCACGCCGTTGATTCGGCCGCCTCCACCCAGCCCATCATCACGGTGGAGCATGTGCACAAGCACTTCGGCAGCCACCATGTGCTGCGCGACGTGAGCACGGCCTTCTATCCCGGCCAGGTGGCGGTCATCATCGGCGCCTCGGGCTCGGGCAAGAGCACCCTGCTGCGCACCCTGAATCGGCTGGAGAAACATGATGCCGGCCGCATCGTGGTGGATGGCATCGAGGTCAGCGACGACCAGCGCCAGCTCGATGCCCTGCGCAGCGAGGTGGGCATGGTGTTCCAGCAGTTCAACCTCTTCCCCCACCTCTCGGTGCTGGACAACATCACCCTGGCGCCACGCCGGGTGCGCCGGCTCGACCGGGCCGCGGCGCGCGAGCGGGCCATGGAACTGCTGGAGCGGGTGGGCATGGCAGCCCATGCCCACAAGCATCCCTTCGCCCTCTCGGGCGGGCAGCAGCAGCGCGTGGCCATCGCCCGCGCCCTGGCCATGCAGCCGCGCGTGATGCTGTTCGACGAGCCCACCTCGGCCCTGGACCCCGAGATGGTCAAGGAGGTGCTCGAGGTCATGACCGGCCTGGCCCAGAGCGGCATGACCATGATCGTCGTCACCCACGAGATGGGCTTTGCCCGCGAGGTGGGTGACCGCATCCTCTTCTTCGATTCGGGCTGCATCGCCGCCGACGAGCCGCCCGAGCGGTTCTTCGGCGCCCAGGAGAACCCGCGCATCCGGGCCTTCATCGGCCAGGTCTCGCGCTGATCGCCTGGCCGTCGTCCATCCCCCACATCACCGTCCTCTCACGCGGACCCCTTTCGTTCCCGGCCTGTGCCCTGTGCAGGCCCCGTTCCTTCCGGAGTCACCATGACCATGATGAAGCACGCTTCCCTTCCCGCCGCCATCCTGCTGCTCGCCGGCGCCTCGCTCGCCCATGCCGACGCGCGTGACGACGAGATCAAGGCGCTGCGCGAGCGCGTCGAGGCCCTCGAACTCAAGCAGAAGGATGCCGTCGTGGCCGGCGACATCGGCGGCAGCACCCGCCAGCCCGGCTCCGAGACCTCGGTGCGCATCTATGGCCATGCCGAGGTGCATGCCATCAAGGACATCGGCCTGAGCAGCCCGGATGATCTCTTCACCGACCTGAGCTTCCAGCCCACCACGGCGGCCGGCGGCCCCAAGGGCAAGCTGCGCATGACGGCCGAGTCCTCGCGCATCGGCTTCGAGACCGCCACGCCCACCAAGTACGGCTCGCTCACCACCAAGGTCGAAGCCGATTTCTATTCCTACGGTGCCGGCAACCGCAACCGCCTGCGCTTGCGCCATGCCTATGGAGAATACGCCGGCATCCTGATCGGCCAGACCTGGTCCACCTTCATGGACCTGGACGACCTGCCCGAGACGGTGGACTTCAACGGTCCAATCGGTGCGCCCTTCTCGCGCCGCACCATGATCCGCTACACCTACAACGATCCGCAGTTCGCCAAGTTCACCGTGGCGCTGGAGGATCCGGCCGACCAGTTCGGCGGCGGCAGCAACAACGAGAAGCTGCCGCAACTGGTGCTGCGCTTCGACAAGGGCTTCGATCGGGGCGCGGTCAACGCCCGCTATCTCTCGCACCAGAAGCGGTCGGACAGCGAAACCAAGCGTGGCAATGGCTTTGGCGTGGGCGGCAGCTACAAGCTCACCGACAAGGACCTGCTGATGGGCCAGTTCACCGCGGTGGACGGGGACATCGACCAGCTCTATGGCTCCAACGGCTATGCCATCGATGGCTCGGGCGCCATCACCTTCGACAAGAACCGCGGCCTGGTGCTGGGCTGGGCCCATGCCTACAACGACCAGCTGCGCGCCAACGTGGTGTATGGCGCCAACAAGGGCAAGACGGCCGAAGCCATCGACAACAAGAAGCTGGCCCAGTTCCACATCGGCGCCATCTACTCGCCCATCAGGAACGTCGAGCTGGGTGCGGAATACATCTACGGCAAGAGCACCAAGTTCAGCGGCGACACCGGCAAGATGCAGCGCGTGGACCTGATGGCGCGCTACTCCTTCTGATCCCGCGCGCGGGCAGCCCGGCCCGGCCGGGATGGCTGGCCGGCGCGTGACACGGCCCAGGGGACGAGGTGGTTATGCTTTGCGGCATGAGCACCTCGTCCCCTTCTTCATTTGCCGCGGCCGATGCGCTGCGCATCCTGGGCCGCAGCGATCTGCGGGTCACGCCCATTTGCCTCGGCACCATGACCTTTGGTGAACAGGTGGGCGAGGCGGCCGCCCATGCCATCCTCGACCATGCGCTGGCGGCGGGCATCAACTTCCTCGACACGGCCGAGATGTATTCGGTGCCGGCGCGGGCCGAGACCTTCGGCGCCACCGAGACCATCCTGGGCCGCTGGTTCGCCAGCCGGCCGGGCGCGCGCCAGAAGATGGTGCTGGCCACCAAGGTGGCCGGGCCCTCGCGCAACATGGGCTGGATACGCGGCGGCAAGATGGACCTCGAGCCGGCCGACATCCGCCTGGCCTGCGAGGACAGCCTCCAGCGCCTGCAGACCGACTGCATCGACCTCTACCAGATCCACTGGCCCAACCGCAATGCGCCGGCCTTCGGCACGCTCTACTTCGACCCGAGCAAGGACGGTGACTACACC
>JBJOKP010000056.1:0-9070 GCA_046046045.1 Pseudomonadota bacterium
CCACGTCCTCGAAGCCCGACTCGGTGTCGATGGTGAACATCACGCCGGCCGCACCGAGGTCCGAGCGCACCATGCGCTGCACGCCGGCCGACAGCGCCACCTCGTGGTGGGCAAAGCCCTTGTGCACGCGGTAGCTGATGGCGCGGTCGTTGTAGAGCGAGGCGAAGACTTCCTTGATCTTGTGCAGCACCGCCTCGATGCCCACGACATTCAGGAAGCTCTCCTGCTGGCCGGCGAAAGAGGCATCCGGCAGATCCTCGGCGGTGGCCGAGGAGCGCACGGCGAAGGAGGCGTTGGCGTTGCCCGCCGTCATGCGCGCGAACTCGGCACGCACGCCGGCCTCGAAGTCGGCCGGGAACGGGGCGTCCTCCACCCAGCCGCGGATCTCCGCACCGGCCTGGGCCAGGGCGCGCACATCGTCGGTGTCCAGCGCCGCCAAGCGGGCGTTGATCTTCTCGGTCAGGCCGGCCGCGGTGAGGAACTCGCGGAAGGCATGGGCCGTGGTCGCGAAGCCCGTGGGCACGCGCACGCCGGTGGCGGCCAGCTGGCTGATCATCTCGCCGAGCGAGGCGTTCTTGCCGCCCACCGCCTCGACGTCGGTCATCCTCAGGTTCTCAAACGGTACGACCAGGGCGGTCGCAGAGAAAAGTGCAGACATGACAAAGCTCCGTGATGTAAGAAACCTGGGGCCGCGCGGCCAGGTGATGCACACGGCGACGCCGCCAGCCTTTGTGGGACTGGTTCGTGGCAGGGCAGAGTCAGGTGCAGCATGGCGGGCAGGCGATTGAAAATGATTCTACGGGTAGGCCCTAAGATAGACCGAACGCATTCTTCAGGCCGGAGCCCGACATGCCCAACCGCACCGTGTTCTTTGTCTCCGACGGCACCGGCATCACCGCCGAGACCTTCGGCAATTCCATCCTCAACCAGTTCGGCGCCAAGCCACGCCATGTGCGTCGGCCCTTCATCGACACCCACGAGAAGGCGCTGCAGGTGGTGGGCGAAATCAACGGCTGTGCCGTGGCAGAAGGCAAGCGCCCCATCGTCTTCATCACCCTGGTCAACGAGGCGGTTCGCACCATCGTGAGCGAGCGCTCACAGGCCCTGGTGCTGGACATGTTCAACACCTTCGTCGAGCCACTCGAGGCCGAATTCGGCATCAAGAGCAACCACCGCGTGGGCCGCTTCACCGAGGTGGCCAAGAGCCAGGAATACCACGACCGCATCGAGGCGATCAACTTCTCGCTCGCCCATGACGACGGCCAGTCCTCGCGCAACCTGGCCGAGGCCGATGTCATCCTGGTGGGCGTGAGCCGCTCGGGCAAGACGCCCACCTCGCTGTATCTCGCCATGCAGCACGGCATCAAGGCGGCCAACTACCCGCTCATCCCCGAGGACTTCGAGCGCAACGCCCTGCCCTCCATGCTTGCGCCCTACAAGCGCAAGTGCTTCGGCCTGACCATCGATCCCGACCGGCTTTCGCAGATCCGCAACGAGCGTCGCCCGGGCAGCAAATACGCCTCGATCGAGAACTGCCGCTACGAGGTCAACGAGGCCGAGCGCCTCATGAAGCGCGAAGGCATCGCCTGGCTCTCCTCTACGCACAAGTCGATCGAGGAGATCGCCACCACCATCCTGCGCGACATCCGCCCCGATCGGCTCATCTACTGATCGTCCAGCGGGCGCACCCGCGGCGGCAGCATCAGGTCCATCAGCTCGTCGGCCTTGAGCGGGCCCAGGGCCGCGGCGTCGCCATCGGCTTCGAGCACGCTGTCGGCCAGTTCGCGCTTGCTCTCGTGCAGGGCGACGATGCGCTCCTCCAGCGTGCCGGCGTTGACCAGGCGGTAGACCGTCACCGGGCGCTGCTGGCCGATGCGGTGGGCGCGGCCGCTGGCCTGGTCCTCGGCGGCCGGGTTCCACCAGGGGTCGGCGATCACCACGTAGTCGGCCACCGTCAGGTTGAGGCCGAAGCCCCCGGCCTTGAGGCTGATGAGGAAGAGCTCGCCCTGCCCGGCCTGGAAGGCCGCCACGCGCCGGCTGCGCTCGGCCGCCGGCGTGCTGCCGTCAAGGTACTGGTACGCGATGCCGGCCGCATCCAGCGGCTCGCGCAGCAGGGCCAGGAAATCGACGAACTGGCTGAACACCAGGGCCTTGTGGCCGTTGGCCACCAGCTCGGCGGCCAGCTCGCCGAAGGCCTGCACCTTGGCGCCGGGCTGCTGCAGGTCGGGCGTCACCAGGCGCGGGTCGCAGGCGGCGCGGCGCAGCCTGGTCAGCTGGGCCAGGATGTTGAAGTGGGCCTGGCCGCTCACGCTGCCCGAGAGCGCCTCGTGCGACTCCACCACCGCCTGGCGCCGCAGCGCCTCGTAGTGGGCCTGCTCGGTCTCGTTGCCCTGCACCTTGAGCAGCAGCTCGGTGCGCGGCGGCAGGTCGTCCAGCACCTGGGCCTTGGTCCGCCGCAGCACGAAGGGCGCGATGAGCCGCCGCAGGGTGCGGCGCGGCCCGGTCTGGCGGTCGCGCTCGATGGGCCCGGCAAAACGCGCGTTGAACTGCGCCGGCGTGCCCAGCAGGCCGGGGTTGCACACGCGCATGAGCGCCCACAGCTCGGCCAGGCGGTTCTCGATCGGCGTGCCCGAGAGCGCCAGGCGGAAGTCCGCCTGCAGCTCGAACACCGCCTGGCTGCGCTTGGCCGCGGCGTTCTTGATGGCCTGGGCCTCGTCCAGCACCAGGGTGTGCCAGCGCCGCGCCGCCAGCGCCTCGCTGTGCAACAGCTGCAGCTGGTAGCTGATCAGCACCACCTCGCCCGCGCCGGCCTGCTCGATGAGGGCCTCGCGGTCGCCCTCGGCGAACACGTGCACGGTCAGCGAGGGCGCAAAGCGGCGCAGCTCGGCCGCCCAGTTGCCGATCAGCGAAGTGGGCGCCACCACCAGCGCCGCACCGCCCGCGGCGCGTTCGAGCATCACCGCGACGGCCTGCAGGGTCTTGCCCAGGCCCATGTCGTCGGCCAGCACCGCGCCCAGGCCCGCCTCGGCCAGGCGCATCGCCCACTGGTAGCCCTCGACCTGGTAGGGCCGCAGCGTGGCCTGCAGGGTGCGCGGCAGCTCGGGGTGCCAGCCCTGGGCACGGACCAGGGTCTCGACGCGGTCGCGCCAGGCGGCGTCGGTGGCCAGCTCGGCGCCTTCCAGCGTGGCGGCCAGCCAGCCGGCCGCGACCAGGGGCAGGCGCACGGCACCACCGCCCGTGCCGCCCCAGCGGCCTTCGCAGGGATTGCCCACCGGTGCGTCCTTGGGCCGGGCGCCGGGTGGCAGCGCCTCGCCCACCGCGGCCAGCTCGTCCAGGCGGGCGCGCAGCTCCTCGGTTAGTGCCAGGTAGCGGCCTTCGCCCAGGGGCATGAAGCGGCTGGGGTTGCCGGTCGCCCAGTCCAGCAGCTTGCTGAGCGTGGCGACGAGCTGCTCGTTGACCTTCACCGCGCCATCCAGCGCCAGCCATTCGGTGCCCGAGTGCACCTGCACCGCCAGCTGGGCCAGGCCGGCGGTCTCGACGCGGATGGCCTTGCCCTTGGGCCAGTCCAGCGCCGCCACGGCGTTGAGGTCGTGCAGGCGCTCGACCAGGGCCAGGGCCGCGTCGGGCGACTCGATCTGCCACAGCGCCGGCACCACCTGGCCGGGGTGGCGCTGCGGCGGCAGCGGCGCCAGCATGGGGCAGGCCTCGACCACGGTGTCGAGGTGGCTCAGCTCGGCCGCCAGGTCGCGCTGCACGCCCAGGGTCTCGCCGGCCACGGCGGCAATCAGGCGTGAGCGCCCGCTGCCCGGCGCCAGGCGCGGTCCACCCTCGCCCAGCGGTGCCACCACCAGGCGCAGGGTGAGGCCGCCGGGCCCGGACGCCGTGTCGGGCGTGAGCTCGGCGCGCAGGCGGCCGTCGGTGGCGACCTCGCGCGCCGCCTGCAGCTGATCACCCTGGATCTGGAAGTGCGCGCCCAGGCTGCCGAGCACGCCCTGCAGCTGGCCCGCCGCGCTGCGCGGCACGGTCAGGCCCAGGCCGACCAGCTGGGCCACGCGGCGCTGCGCCGGGCTGTAGCGCAGCAGGCGGGCGCGCTGCGGCTCGTCGCGCAGCACGCGCAGGCTGCGCAAGGCCTCGCGCTCCTTCTGTTCGGTGGGCGGCCGATGGCGCCAGTAGAAGGCCTGGCTGACGAGAGGGTCGTCGTCGACCTCCGGCTCGTCCTGCACCGGCGGCGGGTTCAGGCGCACGATCAGGTCCTCGCCATGCTCCAGTACCTCCAGCTCAGGCGCCGCCTCCACCAGGGTCACCGCCAGCTCCGGCGCGTCGTCGAAGGCCAGGTGCGGATGGCCCAGCAGGGCTGGCAGCGCCGCGGCCAGGTCCAGGCGGTGCTGGCGCTCGTAGGCCTGCAGACGGATGCACCGCGCCAGGGCAGCGTCCTGCGGCGGCAGGTTCTCGGCCTTGGCCAGGCGCGAGAGCGGCACCGCCTTGGGCCGACCCCAGCCGCGCACGCCCATCTTCTGCTCCCAGGGCTGCAGGTCCACGGCCAACCCCTGTCCGTCCACCGACAGCACCCACCAGAGGCGGGCCTCGGCCTTGGCGGCTGCCTTGGCCGGTGCCGCGTCGAGCTCGCCACCGCCAATGGCGGCCAGCGCCGCCAGGGCGAGCTGCCACCCCTCCTGCGGGGGCGGCACGAAGAAGGGCATGGCGGGCGCCTGCTGGTGCAGCACGGCGTGGGCTGCTTCCAGCTGGGCCAGCGGGCGCGCCAGGCCGGCCGTGCGCAGGGCCTGCTGCAGCAGACCGAAGGCCGCCTCATCGGCCGGGCGCAGGCGCAGCGCTGTCTGGTCTGCATCACCGCGTTCGGCCAGCCAGGCGCGCATGAGCCAGATCCACAAGTCCAGCGGATAGGCGTGCGGCGCGCGGCTCACGACCTGCAGGCGCTTGGGGTCGCGCGGGATCTCGCCCAGGCGCATCTGGATGGCCAGGGCCATCACGCCCCAGGGGCTGTCGGTGTCGGCCTGGCGCCGGCCGCTTTCGGCCAGGCAGAACTTCAAGGCCTGCTGCAACCGGGCCACACCGCCCTGGGCCAGCAGGGCCAGCACATAAGGCGTGGCCAGCAGCGTGGGCTGCAGGCCCTTCTTCTGGCCGGTAAGTTTGCGCAGGGCCGGCAGGGCCGACTCGTAGCCGGCCTGGGCGTCTGCCCAGCGTCCGGCATATCCGTCTGCCGCCGCCTCGATGAGGGTCGCCAGCAGCGCCAGTTCGTCCGCTTCGGCGCGCAGGGCCGCCACACATTCGGCCAGGGCCGCGGAGTCCTCGCCCAGCACCAGCACCTCGGCCAGCAGGCGGATGAGCTGGAACACCAGGGCGGGTCCGTCCGGCTCGTCCGCATCGTCACCCAGGGCTCTGCCGGTCTGCGGGGCGGCGCCGAGATAGGTGTCTGCATAGGTGTCCAGCCACTGCCGGGTGGTGCGGACCAGGGCGGCGGCATCGAAGCCCGATGCCGGCCGCCAGCGCTGCACCAGCTCGGCAAGATCGAGCATCAGCACCTGGGCCTGCAGATCGGGATGCAGGCGCGGGAAGAGCCTGGGTTCGACCACCTCGAAGACGGCGCGAGCCAGCACCTCGTTCCAGTCAGGCTCCCAGCCCAGCGAGCGACGCAGGCGCTGGCGCAGCCGGTCGTCGCCACCGAGGAACAGTTCGAGCCGCACGTTGGCCACGGCCGCCTCGGTGCTGTGGAAGTAGCGCGGCCGGCCGTCGCCCTCCAGCACCCGGCCCATGCCGGACTCGGTCCACAACACCCGGCGCAGCACCTCGGGCGGGTGGCTGTCCAGCAGGTCGGCATAGACCTCGGCCCAGCGCGCAGGGGCGATGGCGAGATAGGCCTGGCCGCGCGACTGGCTCTCCTCGATCCAGCCCGTGGCGATGAGGGTGAGCAAGGCCTCGCGCAGGGCCTCGGGCGTGGGCCGCAGTTCCGCATGATTGCGCACGTCGAAGGCGCTGAGCAGCATCTGCATCCAGCTGCGGGGTCGCGGCACGGCGCCCAGGGCCAGCAGATGCAGCAGGCGGCGGTCGAAGTTGTCCAGCAGGCGAATGTCCGGCGGGGCCGGGCGGCGCCCGGACGGCGGTGGCGCTGCGTTCGAACCCGGCCAGCTCATGGCATTGCGGCGGCCGCCAGCCGCTGGCGCGCGGTCTCGTAGAAGCAGATGGCCGCGGCCGCCGCCACGTTGAGCGACTCCTCGCCACCAGGCTGGGGAATGCGCACGGCCAGGCGGCAGCGCTGCTGCAGGGCGGCGTCCACGCCCTGCCCTTCATGGCCCAGGACCCAGGCGCAGGGCCTGGGCAGTTGCACCTGATGCAGTTCCTCGCGGGTGTGCGAGCTGGTGGCAACCAGGACCAGGCCGTCAGCCGCCAGGTGGTCCAGGGTGGCCAGCTCGACGTTTTCGTGCAGTTCCAGGGCGAAGTGGGCGCCCATGCCGGCACGCAGCACCTTGGGCGACCACAGGGCCGCGCTGCCCTTGAGGGCCAGCACCTGGCGGATGCCCAGCGCCGCGGCGCTGCGCAGCACGGTGCCCACATTGCCGGGGTCCTGCAGGCGGTCGAGCACCACGCTGTCCAGGCCGGCCTGCGGCGGCTTGGCCGCGCCGCGCGCCGCGCCCGGCCAGTCCTGCAGCAGGCCGATGAAGCTGGCTGGCGCCGGGGTGTCCAGGCCGCTGACCTCGCCCACCAGGGCGTCGTCCAGCAGCACCAGGTCCTCGGCCACCGCCTCGGCCAGCTGCCAGAGGCGCGGCTGGCTGGCAGCGGACTGGCTCAGCAGGGCAAGTGCGGCGCGGCCGCCGCGGCTCTTCAGCGCCAGGGCCAGGTGTTCACCCTCCAGCCAGACCTGGCCGGCCTTGCGGTAGGCGGCCGGGTCCTGGCGCTGGCGGTGCAGCTGCTTGATGAGGGGATGGCTGCGCGACTGGATCAGGCGCGGCGGCTTGTTGTCATTCATGCCGGTGCCCTCGCCCCAGGCGCCGCGGCACCCTGCCCGGCCGCCCGCACCGGGGCGTAGCTCTGGCGGTGTTCGCTGCAGGGGCCATGGGCGTTCAGGGCCTGCAGATGGGCCGCCGTGGGGTAGCCCTTGTGCACGTCGAAGCCATAGGCCGGAAAACGGTCATGCAGCGCCAGGCAGAGCCGGTCGCGGTGCACCTTGGCCAGGATGGAAGCGGCGCTGATGGCCGCCACCGTGGCATCGCCGCCGACGATGGCTTCGGCCAGGATGCGGCCACCCAGCACCGGCACGCGGTTGCCGTCCACCAGCACCCGGGCCGGGCGCAGGCGCAGGCCCTCGACCGCCCGGCGCATGGCCAGCAGGGTGGCCTGCAGGATGTTGAGGCGGTCGATCTCCTCCACGCTGGCCTCGGCGATGCAGCAGGCCAGGGCGCGGGCGCGGATCTGCTCGAAGAGCTGCTCGCGCCGGCGCGGGCTGAGTTTCTTGGAATCGTTCAGGCCGGCGATGGGCTGCAGCTCGTCCAGGATGACGGCAGCCGCCACCACCGGGCCGGCCAGGGGGCCGCGGCCGGCCTCGTCCACGCCGGCCACCAGGCCCTCGCGCTCGAAGCGCAGCGCCAGTTGCTGGCTGGGCGCGGCGGCCACCGCGCCGGCCGCTGCCGGCTCAGGCCTGGCCGAGGATTTGCGCGATGGCATGGCTGGCCTTGCTCGCCGTGTCCTGGCGCAGGGTCTGGTGCAGGTCGGCGAAGCGGGCGCTCACGCGCGCGGCGCGGGCCGGGTCGTCCAGCCAGGCCAGGGCCTCGCGGCAGATGGCCTCAGGCGTGGCGGCATCCTGGATGAGCTCGGGCACGAGGAAGCCCTCACTCTCCTGCGTGCCGCCGGGCACGCGCGCGGCGCCGGTGTCGATGCGCAGGGCGCCGTCCTGCCGCGCCATGCGGTTGAGCAGGATGTTGGGCAGGCCCACCCAGGGCTGGTAGGACAACCGCTTCATCAGCCACCAGCTCAGCGCGGCCAGGCGGTAGACGATGACCATGGGCCGCTTGAAGAGGGCGGCCTCCAGCGTGGCCGTGCCGCTGGCGATGAGGGTGAGGTCGCAGGCCGCCAGCGCAGTGTGGGACTGGCCGTCCAGAAGCTGCAGGGCAAGGCCAGGAGCGTGGGCACTCACCAGCGGCTCGATCAACGGACGCAGCCCCGGCGCCACCGGCAGCACGAAGCGCAGGCCGGGCCGGGCCTTGGACAGGCGGGCGGCGGCCTGCAGCAGCAACGGGCCGATGTGGCGGATCTCGCCGCGACGGCTGCCGGGCAGCAGGGCCACCAGGGTCTCGTCCTCGGCCACGCCCAGGCCGGCACGCGCGACGGCGCGCGGCGTCTCCAGCGGAATGTGGTCGGCCAGCGGATGGCCGACAAAGCTGGCCGGGATGCCAGCCTTGGCGTAGATGGCCGGCTCGAAGGGAAAGAGGCAGAGCACATGGTCGGCGCTGCGGCGTATCTTCTCCAGCCGCCCGCCGCGCCAGGCCCAGATCGAGGGGCTGACGAAGTGCACCGTCTTCATGCCCTGCTGGCGCAGGCGTTCTTCGAGGCCGAGGTTGAAGTCTGGCGCGTCCACACCGATGAAGGCCGCCGGGCGCTCGGCCCCGCGGCTGGCGATCAGGCGATCGCCCAGGTCGCGGCGGATGCCGGCGATCTCGCGGTAATGCTTCAGCGCATCGACATAGCCGAAGACGGCCAGCTTGTCCTGCGGCCACCAGCTCTCGAAGCCCTGCTGGATCATGCGCGGCCCGCCGATGCCCTGGGCCTGCAGGCCGGGCCAGCGGGCCTTGAGACCACCCAGCAGAAGGCTGGCGAGCAGGTCGCCCGAGGCCTCGCCGGCCACCATGGCCAGGCGCGGGGCGTCGGGCACCTTGCCGGACGGGGACGAGCCAGGCGCAGGCAGCGCGGCTGCGGCATTCGCCGGCGCCATGGAGCTCAGCGCACCAGGCCGCGCTTGGCCGCCGCGATGAAGTCCAGCATGGTCGCCACGTCCGCGGCCGAGCCCTCGACGCCAGCCTCGGCCTGGCCCAGGGCGATGATGGCGTCGACCGACTTCTCC
>JBJOKP010000057.1:0-9022 GCA_046046045.1 Pseudomonadota bacterium
AGGGACCAGGTGCCGGACACGGGTTACACCTGGTCCCTGCCTGCCGGCTTTCCGCTGCCGGCGACACCGGCAGACAACCCCATGTCCGAGGCCAAGGTGGCGCTCGGACGTTTCCTCTTCTACGACAAGCGCCTGTCGGGCAATGGCCAGCAGGCCTGCGCCGGCTGCCACCACCAGGACAAGGCCTTCACCGACGGCCTGGCCACGGCCGTGGGCTCCACCGGCCAGGGCCATCCCCGCAACAGCCAGGGCCTGGTCAACGTGGCCTACAACGCCACGCTCACCTGGGCCAACCCCTCGCTGGTCGAGCTGGAAGGCCAGATGCTGGTGCCCATCTTCGGCGAGAGCCCCATCGAGCTGGGCATCAACGACAGCAACCGCGACGCCGTGCTCGCCCGCCTGGGTACCGACAGCCTGGACAGCCAGTACCCGGGCCGTTTCGCCGCGGTCTTTCCCGGCGAGGCCCAGCCCATCAGCTGGGGCAACGTGATCAAGGCCATCGCGGCCTTCCAGCGCAGCATCATCTCGGCCGACAGCCGCTTCGACCGCTATCTGCGGGGCCAGGAGTTCCTGACCCCGGCCGAGGAGCGCGGCATGAACCTGTTCAACAGCGAACAGGCCGAATGTTTCCACTGCCACACCGGCTTCAACTTCAACGACCAGATCCGCCACGCCGGCACCCGCCTGCTAGAGACGCCCTTCCACAACACCGGGCTCTACAACATCGATGGCCTGGGGGGCTTTCCCTATCCCAACCGCGGCGTCTACGAGCTCTCGGGCAAGGCCAGCGACATGGGCGCCTTCCGCGCGCCCAGCCTGCGCAACGTGGGTGTCACCGCGCCCTACATGCATGACGGCAGCATCACCACGCTGGAAGAGGTGCTGGACTTCTACGCCGCTGGCGGCCGCCACATCACCAGCGGGCCCTATGCCGGGGATGGCCGGCTCAATCCGTTCAAGGACGGCCTGATCCAGCGCATCAACCTCAGCACCCAGGACAAGGCCGACCTGGTCGCCTTCCTGCGCACGCTCACCGATGCCACGCTGCTGAGCGACGCCCGCTTCGCCAACCCCTTCCCGGCCAGCCAGCGATGACCGCCGCCCTGCACCTTCCGTCCCGCCCCGCCCTCCCTGCCCTCCCCTGCCAGGCGCCCGGCCGCGGGCGTCCCGGCCTGCTGGCCGCGACCTGCCTGGCCCTGAGCCTGCTGACACCGACCGCCCGGGCCCATGAACTGGGCGACGACCCGCTGCCGGCCACCCCGGGCGTTCGCCTGGGCGCGGCCGCGGTCTTCTCCTCGATCTGGTCCGACGTCACCCTGCCCGTGCGGCGCTGGCCCGGCCAGCCCGGCAGCGGCCAGGTGCCCAGTGAACGCACCGGCCTGGGCCTGGAACATGGCACGCTGGACGCCGCCTGGCGCCTGTCCGGTGGCGAGGGCAGCGAGGGCTTGGGCCAGGGCGGCGTGCTCGCCCTGGGCCGCCATGGCCAGGACCCCGCCCACGTCGAGGCCGCCTGGTGGCGCCTCGAGCAGGGACGCCGCGACGGCCCGCTGGCCGGCCGCCTCAGCCTGCAACTGGGCCGCGACCGCCTGCCGCTGGGCGAGCCGCTGCGCAATGCCGGCCACTTCGATCGTTATGCCCAGGCGCCGCTGATCAAGCGCCTGGTCCTCAATGACGACCTGATGCCCGACGGCCTCAACCTGGCCTGGCGGCGTGCCGACGACCATGCCCGCGGCACCCGCCTCACCGGCGTCGACCTGGGCGTCTGGCAGGTCCGCGGCTGGCCCGGCTCGCGCAACGGCCAGCTCGCACCCGTGCTGCACCTGCAGGGCGCCGACAACCTGCCCAGCCTGGGCGGCCTGCGGCTGACGGCCGACGCCTTCGTTGCCAGCCTCCATCCCCAGGGCCGCGGCATGGTGGCGGCCAGCAGTTCGGCTGCCCACACCCATGCGGCGCCAGACTGCCGCACCAGCCTCACCGGCGTGGTCTGCTTCGACGGCCGTACCCGCCTGCTGGGCGGCAGCCTGCAGGCCAGCCTGGGGCGCTGGCAGTTCGAACTCGCCGCCCTCAGCCAGGCTGACCAGGGCAGCCTGTATTCGCGTCGCGGCGCGGCCAGCTACCAGGGACGGCAGCAGGGCGGCTGGCTGCAGGCGGCCTACCGCATCCACCCGGCCTGGGAGGCCAGTGCCCGCGCCGAACGCAGCGTGGCCCGACACAGCCTGATCGGCCCGAGTGCCGACCTGGTGGCGGCGGACGGCGGCCTGCTGCCCAATCGCCCCATCACCCGCCTGGCCGCCCAGGTGGACTGGCAGCCAATGGACGGACTGACCCTCTATGCGGAGACCGGCACCGAAGGCAATGGCAGCGGCCCCGCCGCCGTCAAGGACCACTGGCTGGGCCTGCGGCTGAAGATCAACTGGCCGGGCAGCGTGCTCAAGCCCTGATCTGCCCCAATTTCCGCAGGGCTATGATGGGTTTTTGAATAGTCCGAGAAAAATCGATGGCCACCAAACCCAACTACCAGTTCGAGAAACGCCAGCGCGAACTGGAGAAGAAGAAGAAGAAGGAAGAGAAGCTGCAGAAGAAGGCTGCGGCCGCCGATGCCCCCCGCGAGGAGGGCGAGCCAGAGTCGGCCAAGTCGCCGGAGTCGCCGGAGTCGCCGCAGGCACCGGCCTGATCATTCGTCGGCAGACCGGCCGGCACGGCCTCCAGACCGCCGGCCGCAGCGGTCGCCGGCCGGCCCCGTGCTAGCCCTGCTGGCAGTGCCGGCCGCTTCGTGGACACTCGCGCGGCCGCGCCGGGCCTCACGCCCCGGGCGGTCGCCACGATGCACCCCCTCCCCGCCTCCAGTCGCGCCTCCCGCCCGGACTTTTCCGCCGCGCCCACCGCCGCCTCCACCGGCCCCCTGCGCCTGAGCGCCCTGGCCACGGCGGCCATCGCCAGTGCCCTGCTGGCCGCCGGCTGTGCCCAGGCCCCGGCGACCTCGGTCAGCTCCAGCGCCGCCGTCACTCCCCAGGCCGCCGCCGATCCGGCCGCTGCCCGTGCTGAAGCGTTGCAGAAACTGCAGAAGGTCAAGCACCTCGTCGTCATCTACGCCGAGAACCACAGCTTCGACAACCTCTACGGCCTGTTCCCGGGCGCCGACGGCGTGGCCAATGCCAGCGCCGAATCCAGGCTGCAGCTCGACCATGACGGCCAGCCTCTCAAGGAACTGATCGTCTTCGGGCGCGACGGCAAGCCCGACCCGGCCTTCCCGCGCCTGCCCAACGCGCCGTTCCGCATCGATGCCGCGCCCGTGGGCAAACGCATGGACGAGCTGGTGCCCAGCCCCATCCACGCCTTCTGGCACAACCAGGAGCAGATCGCCGGCGGCAAGAACAACTACTTCGCCGCCATGAGCCAGGTGGGCGGCTGGAGCATGGGGTATTACGACGGCTCGCAGATGAAGCTGTGGCAGTGGGCCAGGGACTACACCCTGGCCGACCGCTTCTTCATGGGCGCCTTCGGCGGCAGCTACCTCAACCACCAGTACCTGATCTGCGCCTGTGCGCCGCGCCACGACAAGGCGCCCGAGAGCATGCGCGTGAAGCTCGATGCCGACGGCCGCCTCACCCGCCTGCCTGACAACCCCTCGGCCAACGTCGGTGCGGTCAAGGTGGTGAGCCGCAGCGGCGGCCAGGTGACGCCGGATGGTTATTCGGTCAACACCTCGCAGCCCGCCTACCAGCCCAGCGGCATCCCGCCCGACGAGCTGGACATGGACCGTGCCGATCCCCACGGCAGCCACAGCATGGGGGAACCCGTGCCGCCGCAGACGCAAGCCACCATCGGCGACACCCTCAGCGCCAAGGGCGTGAGCTGGGCCTGGTACAGCGGCGGCTGGGAGGCGGCGCTGGCCGACGGCCGCCAGCCGCCCAAGGCCAAGCGCCAGGTGATCTACGCCGGCGGGCCCATCAGCCCCATGTTCCAGCCCCATCACCAGCCCTTCAACTACTACCTGCGCTTTGCGCCCGGCAGCCAGGACCGCCGCGTGCACCTGAAGGACGGCGAAGACCTGCTGGCCGACATCGACGCCGGCAAGCTTCCCGCGGTGAGCTTCTACAAGCCAGCCGGCCGCTACACGCAACACCCCAGCTACACCGACGTGAAGAGCGGCGACGAGCACATCGCCATCATCCTGGCCCGCCTCAAGGCCAGCCCGCAGTGGAACGACATGCTGGTGGTCGTCACCTACGACGAAAACGGCGGCTACTGGGACCACGTCGCCCCGCCCACCGGCCCCGGCTGGGGCGACCGCTTCGGCCCCGGCACACGCATCCCGGCCATCTTCGTCGGCCCCATGGTCAAGCGCGGCCACATCGACCACACCAGCTACGACACCACCTCGATCCTAAAATTCATCACCGAACGCTGGGCCCTCGAACCGCTGGCCGGCGTGCGCGCCAAGGCGGGGAATCTGTGCGGCGTACTGCAGGACTGACTGACGCGGGCATCAGGGACGGCGTGGTGGCCAGACCACGCCCCACCGCCGCTCTGGATGCCGCACCGAGACAAGCCGTGCGGCATGTCGCAGCCGGGCCGGTGCGGTCGGTCCACCCCCCAGTTTCCGGGGGCAGAACGGAGGGCGCGCTTCCTAAGATCGCGCGCGCCTCGGCAGTTCATGGTCATGGTCTGCTGGATCGGCTATGCCCTGCCATGCCTCCTGTCGCCCCCCTGCGCCCATCCGCCATGCCGGCCGCCCTGCCGGCCCGCTCCACGTCACCTGCGGGCCCCTCCCTGCCTGCACTGTTCCTGGCCTTGAGCGGCGGGCTGGGCAGCATGCAGCCGGCGGCCGCCCAGGTTCCGCCGGTGAACGCAGCCTCGGCCGTGCCGGCCAGCGAGGCGCCGGTGGCCATCCTCAAGCGGGTGAGCGGGCCAGTGGAGCTGCAGCGCGGCGCCCATGTCTTCACCCCCGTCGTGGGTGACCGGCTGCAGCGCGCCGACGTGCTGCGCACGGGGCCCAAGGGCAGCGCCGGCCTGAGCTTCGTGGACGGCACGGTGGTGGCGGTGGATGCCCAGAGCACGGTGGAGCTGCGCCGCTACGCCTTCCAGCCTGACCGCAACCTCTACGACTTCGACCTCTACCTGCAGCGCGGCGCGGCCATCTACGGCTCGGGCAAGCTGGCCAAGATGGCGCCCCAGGCGGTGCAGGTGAGCACACCGCGCGCCACCATCGGCGTGCGCGGCACACGTTTCCATGTCAGCGCGGCGGAATGACGGGGACCTCATCGTGACAAGCCTCTTCACCCCCTGCCGCCCGTCCTCGCCCGCCGCCAAGCGGCTGATGGCGGGCGCACTGCACCTGGCCCTGGTTGCCTGCAGCAGCGCCCCACCCCACCGCGTGACCCTGCTGCCCGACGCCAACGGCCGCATCGGCCAGGTGCTGGTGAGCAGCACGCCGCGGGAGGGCCAGCCAGCCCGCAGCCAGGCCCTGGACCAGGGCTATACCGAGGCGGTGGTCGGCGCCGATGGCCGCATCGAGGTGGCCAAGGTGGACGGTGCGGCCTTCGACGCCAGCCACCGCGAGCTGTTGCAGGCCCTGCCCCTGCCGGCCTACAGCGCGGTGCTTCACTTCGTCAGCGGCGGCACCGAGCTCACGCCGGCCTCGCGCGAGGCCCTCAAGGACCTGAAACTGCGCATCAGGGAGCGCGCGCCCACCGAGGTCAGCATCATCGGCCACACCGACACCATGGGCAGCGATGCGGTCAACGACCGCCTGGCCCTGGAGCGCGCCCGCACGGTCGACCGATTGATCCGCGAGGAACTGGGCGACATCGGCCCCACCCAGGTGCGCTCCTTCGGCGCCCGCGAGCTGCTGGTGCCCACCGGCCCGCAGGTGGACGAGGCGCGCAACCGTCGGGTCGAGATCTTCGTGCTGTGATGCCCCGCCGCGTCCTGCTCCAGCCGACCGCCGCGTGATCCTCGCGTGATCCTCTCCAGCCAGGCCCACCAGCGCCCAAGCCCGCGCTGGCGCCGTCTCATCCTCGCCGCCGGCCTGGTGCTGACCCTGGCGGGCACCGCCCTGCTCCAGCCCGTCGGCCTGGGCAGCACGCTGGACCACGCCCTGCTCGACCGCCTGCTGGCGGCCACGGCCCTGGCCGGCCCGGCCAGCGGCGTGGCCGTGGTAGACATCGACGATGCCAGCCTCGCGGCCGTCGGCCAGTGGCCCTGGCCGCGCTACCGCACCGCCGCCCTGGTCAAGCGGGTGGGCGAAGGCCGGCCGGCCGCCATCGGCCTGGACATCCTCTTCGCCGAGCCGGACCGCACCTCGCTGGCCACGCTGCAACAGGCCTTCGAGCGCGATTTCGGCATCCAGCTGGCCATCAGCGGCGCCCCGCCGGCCATGCGCGACAACGACGCCTACCTGGCCGCCACCCTGGCGGCGCTGCCGGTGGTGGGGGCGCGCTACTTCCGCTTCGACGGCGCGATGGCCCAGGACCGGACGGCGGAGCGAGCAGCGAACGGCCCGCTGGCCGCCACAGCCGACCCCGAGCTGGAGGTCACCGGCCAGCGCGGCGCCCTCCAGCCGCCGCTGGCCCGCGGCGTGATCGACAACACCCCGCCCCTGGCGGCGGCCCTGGGCCGGGCCGGCTTCATCAACATGAGCCCGGATGCCGACGGCCTGCTGCGCCGCCTGCCCCTCTTCATCGCCCTGCCCGAGCCTGGCCGGGCAGTGAGCGGTGCGTCAGGTCCAGCAGCAGCGGGCAACGCTGCCGGCGCTGCCGTGTCCCTCCATCCCCAGCTTGCCTTGGCCGCCCAGCTTGAGGCCCTGGGCCTGGGCCGGGTGGACCTGCAGGCCGGCCCGCCTCCGGCACGGGCGGGTGAAAGCCTGGCCGCCGCGGCCGTGCGCCGCCTGGGCCTGCGCGACGGCCCGCGCCTGCAGGTGGGCGACCGCCAGCTGCCGCTGGACGGCCAGGGCCGGCTGCTGCTGCGCTTCCGCCAGTCTCCCGCCAGCGCCTACGCCCGCGTAGCGGCGGTGGACCTGCTGGCCGGGCGGGTCGATCCGGCCCTGTTCAATGGGCGCCTGGTCTTCATCGGCTCCTCGGCCGCCGGCCTGGAAGACCACCATGCCACGGCCGTGGGCGAACATTTCCCCGGCCTGCAGGTGCTGGCCGCCGTGGGCGACATGCTGCAGACCGGCGAGGTGGCCGCCCTGCCCCCGGCCGGCAGCCTGCTGCCCGCCACCCTCTGCCTGGCCACCGGCCTGCTGATGAGCCTGGCCTTTGCCCTGCTGCGCTCGCCCCTCATGTTGCTGGCCGCGGCCACCAGCCTGGCGGCCGGGGTCTGCGCGCTCAGCCTGATGGTCTGGCAGGCCGCCGCGGTCTACCTCTCGCCCCTGCCGGCGCTGGCGCTGCTGGCGGCGCTCTACACCGTCTTCATGCTGGCGCGCTTCCTGATCGAGCGCCAGTTGGGCCGGCGCTGGCTGGACCAGCTGGCCAATGCGCGCCAGGTGACGCTGGAATCCATGGCCGCCGTGGCCGAGACCCGCGACCCCGAGACCGGCGCCCACATCAAGCGCACCCAGGCCTATGTGCAGGCCATCGCCCTGCGCCTGCGCGCCGAGGGCCACTACACCGAGCAGCTGAGCGATGCCTGGATCGCCCTGCTGCATGCCTCGGCCCCGCTGCACGACATCGGCAAGGTGGGCGTGCCCGACCACATCCTGCTCAAGCCCGAACGCCTGCTGCCCGAGGAGTTCGTGCACATGAAGAAACACGCGGTGCTGGGCCAGGACATCCTGCGGCAGTCGGCCCGCGGCATCGAGGGCGACAACTTCCTCGCCATCGCCGGCGAGATCGCCGCCACCCACCACGAGAAGTGGGACGGCAGCGGCTACCCGATGGGCCTGGCCGGCGAGGCCATTCCGCTCTCGGGCCGCATCATGGCCGTGGCCGATGTCTACGACGCCCTCATCAGCCGGCGCTGCTACAAGCCGGCCTTCAGCCACGGCGAGGCCATGCGCCTCATGGCCGTGGACCGAGGCAAGGGCTTCGACCCCCGGGTCTACGACGCCTTCCTGGCCATCGAGCCCGAGATCATCCGCATCGCCGCCACCTGGCGCGACGAGCACGAACTGGTGATGGGCGACCGCTGAAGGCGCAGGCCCACGCGAGCGGACCAGTCTCGGCACCGCGGCACCTGGCCGCCACCTGGGTCCTGTGTCAGCGCCTACACCAGTCGCTGCACCAGTCGCCAGCCGGCCTCGGCCATGGGGCGGGCCTGGGCGCCCGTGCGCAGGGCGTCGGCCGAGGCCGCGTTGCCCTGGCGCGCCCGGGCCAGGATGCCCTGCAGGATGGCCGCCATGCGGAACATGTTGAAGGCCAGGAAGACCTCCCAGTGCGGCACGTTATCCAGGCCCAGGCGGCGGCAGTAGGCGGCCAGATAGGCTGCCTCGTCCGGGATGCCCAGGGCGGCCAGGTCGTGGCCGCGCAGGCCGCGGAACTCCTCGGGGCTGACCCGCCAGCTCATCAGGTGGTAGGCCAGGTCCACGCGCGGATGGCCCAGGGTGGAGAGCTCCCAGTCCAGCACCGCGATCACGCGCGGCTCGGTGGGGTGGAAGACCAGGTTGTCGATGCGGAAGTCGCCATGCACGATGGCTGCCGGGCCCTGCTCGCCGTCGGCCGCAGCGATGGCCGGGATCTGCGCGCCCAGCCAATCCATGAGCTGGTCCATGGCCGGGTGCTGGTCATCGGGCGCGGTGGCGCTGGCGCGGTACTGCTCGCCCCAGCGCTTGAACTGGCGCGCCAGGTAGTGCTGTGGCCGGCCGTAGTCGGCCAGGCCCACGGCCGCGGGATCGACCGCATGCAGGGCCGCCAGCGTGGCATTCATGGCGTCGAAGATGGCGGCGCGTTCGGCCGGCGCCAGGCCGGGCAGGTCGGGCGTGGCGAAGACCCGGCCGACGACGAAGTCCATCACGTAGAAGGGCGAGCCGATGACGCCTGCGTCCTCGCACAGCGCGTGCATGCGCGGCACCGGCACGGCTGTG
>JBJOKP010000058.1:0-8947 GCA_046046045.1 Pseudomonadota bacterium
GCGCCCAGGTGCATGCCGCCCACGCACTGATGGCGCGCCTGCGCGCGGCCCATCCGCAGGTGGAGATCGAGAGCTGCTCGGGCGGCGGCGGGCGCATCGACTTCGCCGTGCTGCGCCACAGCCACCGCGTCTGGACCAGCGACTGCATCGATGCGCTTTCGCGCGTGCAGATCCAGCGCGGCTTCCAGCAGTTCTTCCCGCCCGAGATCATGGGCGCCCACGTGGGCACCGCGCCGGCCCACACCACCGGGCGCAGCCAGTCCATGGCCTTCCGCGCCGCCGTGGCCCTGCCCGGCCACCTGGGCGTGGAGCTGGATGCGCGCAAGCTCGGGACCGCCGAAGCGGCCGAGCTGAAGGCCTGGATCGCGCTCTACAAGCAGCTGCGTGACCGCCTGCACCACGGCTGCGTGTGGCAGGGAGAGGCCGGCGACGGCGTGGTATGGCAGGCCCATGGCGAGGCGGACGTCGCGGGCGGCGAGCTGCTGCTGCTGGTCTGGCGCACCGAACCTTCGACCCTGCGCTACGCCCCGCCGATCCGCCTGCCCATGCTGGATGCGCAGCGGCGCTACCGCGTGCAGGAGATCCTGCCCCAGGGCACCGAACCCGCCAGCGGCGCCCACCACACCGCACCCTTCTTCGAGGCCCTGGCCGGCGCCGAAGGCCTGCTGCTGGACGGTGCCTGGCTGCGCGAGGCTGGCCTGCCCATCCGCCGCCTGCGCGCCGAGACTGCGGTGATGCTGAGCCTGCGTCGCGAGGTGCCGGCATGAAGGTGCTGGTCACCGGCGGGGCCGGCTACATCGGCAGCATCACGAGCGTCGAGTTGCAGGCTGCTGGACACGAGGTGGTCATCCTCGACAGTCTGTTCAACGCCAAGATCGCGGTGCTCGACCGCATCGCCCAGGTGAGCGGCCGGCGGCCCGGATTTGTGCAGGCCGACGTGCGTGACACCGCCCGGCTGGTGCGCCTGCTGCAGGACGAGGGCATCGAGGCGGTGCTGCACTTCGCGGCGCTGAAGGCGGTGGGGGAGTCCGTGGTCCGTCCGCTGGCCTACTACGCCGCCAACGTGGCCGGTAGCCTGTCGCTGCTTGCGGCAATGCATCAGGTGGGCGTTCGGACCCTGGTCTTCAGCTCCTCGGCCACGGTCTATGGGGTTCGCGCTGATATGCCGCTGCGCGAGGACGCCCCCACCGGGGCCTGCAATCCCTATGGCCACAGCAAGTGGATGGTCGAGCAGGTGCTGCGCGACCAGGCTGTGGCCGAGCTCGGCAGCTCGTTCACCCTGCTGCGCTACTTCAACCCCGTCGGTGCTCATCCCAGCGGCCTGCTGGGCGAGGACCCGCAGGGTGTGCCCAACAACCTGATGCCCTACCTGGCCCAGGTGGCCGTGGGTCGCCGCCCGCAATTGACGATCTACGGGCAGGATTGGCCCACGCCCGATGGCACCGGGGTGCGCGACTACCTGCATGTGTGCGACCTGGCGCGCGGCCATGTCGACGCCCTCGTGCATGGCCACGGGCGGGCGGGCCTGCATGTCTTCAACCTAGGCACCGGGCACGGCCGCTCGGTGCTGGAAGTGCTGCGTGCCTTCGAGCATGCCTGCGGGCAGGCCGTTCCGCATGTCTACGCCGGGCGCCGCGCCGGCGACGTGGCGGCCTGCTGGGCCGACCCCACCCGTGCAGCCGAGGTGCTGGGCTGGCGGGCGGAGCGCGACCTGCAGGCCATGTGTGCCGACACCTGGCGCTGGCAATCGATGAACCCGGAAGGTTATCCCGCATGAACTCGACCAACGCCCCGCGCTTCGACAGCGCCGAACATGCCCACCGGCGCCGCAACCCGCTCACCGGCCAGTGGGTGCTGGTGTCGCCCCACCGGGCGAGGCGGCCCTGGCAGGGGGCGCAGGAGGAGGTGGTCGACCAGGCGCTGCCTGCCCACGACCCGGGTTGCTACCTTTGCGCCGGCAACCTGCGCGTCAACGGCGCGCGCAACCCGGACTACCGCGGCACCTTCGTCTTCGACAACGACCATGCTGCGCTGACGCCGGACGTGCCTGATCTTGCGGCTGCCGGAGGGGCCAGGGTGAGCGGGGAGGGCACCGACCCGACGCGGCAGGCGCTGTTCACCCTGGCCCCGGCGCGCGGCACCAGCCGCGTGGTGTGCTATTCACCCGACCATGGCCGCACCCTGCCCGAGCTGGGCCTGGACCAGCTCATCGCCGTGGTCGACGCCTGGTGCGAACAGACCGCTGACCTCGGCCGCCATTACGCCTGGGTGCAGGTGTTCGAGAACAAGGGGGCGCTCATGGGGTGCTCGCAGCCCCATCCCCACGGCCAGATCTGGGCCACTGGCCACTTGCCCAATGAGGCCGCTGCCGAGGATCTGCACCAGCGCGATTACCACGCTCGCCATGGTCGATCACTGCTGGCCGATCTGGTCGAGGCCGAACTGCGGGACGGCCGGCGCGTGGTGCTGGCCAGCGATCGCTGGCTGGTGGTCGTGCCCTTTTGGGCCGTCTGGCCCTTCGAGACCCTGGTGCTGCCACGCTTCGAGGTGCAGCGCCTGCCGCAACTGCAGCCGGCTGACCGTGCCGACCTGGCCGCGGTACTGCAGCGCCTGACGGCACGCTACGACAACCTCTTCCAGTGCAGCTTCCCCTATTCGATGGGGTGGCATGGCGCGCCCTTCGATGCCCGTGATGTGCGGCCCTGGCAGTTGCATGCCCACTTCTATCCGCCCTTGCTCCGCTCGGCCTCGGTGCGCAAGTTCATGGTGGGCTTCGAGATGCTGGGCGAGGCCCAGCGCGACCTCACCCCCGAGCAGGCGGCGCAGCGACTGCGCGACCTGCCCGATCGCCACTTCCGCGCGGTCCGACCCGCCCAACCCCGCCCGGATCGCCAGTCATGAGCCCGTCCCCCCTTCCCACCGTCCCGGTCCGCCCTCGGGTTTCGACCGACCCGGCGCGCCAGCATCTGCTGCGCCGCTTCCAGGCGAGCTTCGGGGGTGCGGCCGACTTCGTCACCCGGGCCCCCGGCCGAGTCAACCTGATCGGTGAACACACCGACTACAACGAGGGCTTCGTGCTGCCCTGCGCGATCGATCGCGACACGTTGGTGGCGGCACGGCCGCGGGCCGATCGGCTCGTGCGGGTGCTGGCCGTCGACCTGGGCAACCTGAGCGACGAGTTCAACCTAGACGCGGTGCAGGACGGTCCACCCGAGAAGGGGGCCAGCGCCGGCCACTGGGCCGACTATGTGCGCGGCATGGCCTGGGCCCTGCAGCGCCAGGGACACGCGCTGCAGGGCCTCGACCTGGCCATCACCGGCAACGTGCCACGCGGCGCAGGCCTTTCGTCCTCGGCCTCGCTGGAGGTGGCAGTGGGCCAGGCCTTCCGGCAGGCTTGCCGGCTGGACCGGCTCGATCCCACCACCCTGGCCCTGCTCGCCCAGGCGGCCGAGAACGACTATGTCGGCTGCCGCTGCGGCATCATGGACCAGTTCATCAGCGCCCACGGTCAGGCCGGCCATGCGCTGCTGATCGACTGCCGCAGTCTGACCGGCCGCCAGGTCACCCTGCCGCCAGACCTGGCCGTGCTGATCGCCCATTCGCGCGTGCGGCGTGGCCTGGTCGACAGCGAATACAACCTCCGGCGCAGCCAGTGCGAGGTCGCGGCCCGGCACTTCGGCCTGGCCGCCCTGCGTGATCTCGACGCTGCCCACCTGGCCGCCCGGGCCGGTGAACTCGACCCGGTGGTGCATCGGCGGGCTCGTCATGTGGTGAGTGAAAACGCCCGCACCCTGCAGGTCGCCCAGGCCCTGGCCAAGGGTGACCTGGCCTGCGTGGGCAAACTGATGGCCCAGTCCCATGCCTCGATGCGTGACGACTTCGAGATCACCGTGCCGGCGATCGACCAGTTGGTCGAGATACTCGCCGAGACCATCGGCAACCAGGGCGGTGCGCGCATGACCGGCGGCGGCTTCGGGGGCTGCGTGGTGGCCTTGCTGCCCCAGGCGCGCGTGGCCGCAGCGGTCGAAGCGGTGAAGCGGCACTACCGCTCGCCGCAGGGCGAGGAGGCGCAGATTCACCTCTGCCATGCCAGCGCCGGGGCCGGTCTGGCTTGAACAACTGCCTTGCGGCACGGGCCCGTGGGGCCAGGCACGGGGTGCCATGGCGCAATCGGTTGCATCTCGCAGGGAGAGCACCCGTCGCGGGCCTTGGATCGGCCTGCTTGCCCGGATCATCTGAACCGTCCAGGATGTTTCGGGTTCACCCTGAGTGAGAGAAGGTCCTAGGGAAAGTCCTAGCTGATCAGATAGCGCAATCGATTGCGTTCCGAGTTTTCGATCGCTAGAGTGCGCAGCGTCGCAGCTCGGTCCGGCACGACAGCCACGTGCTGCGGCTGTCGTGCCGGACCGAGACCCGGCGGCACGTGGCGCATCGCGCCCTCGACTCGAACCCCCTGGAGACCTCCATGCTTAGCCATCTCATGCCCGGCCTGAAGCGCCTGTTTGCCGCTGCGGCCCTCGGATCGACCCTCGTGCTGGGCGGCATGCCCGTGGCGCAGGCTCAGGCGCCGGCGGCGTCGGCGGCCGTCACCGCCGCCGCCCCGGCGGCCGACACCGGCGCCGTCACCCCCAGCGCCAAGACGCCCACCGCCAAGGTGGACAACCCCTACGGCATCGGCGCGCTGTGGGAGGGTTCGGACTTCGTCGCCAAGGGCGTGCTGATGATCATGGCCATCATGAGCATGGGCTCCTGGTACATCATCATCACCAAGCTGCTGGAGCAGGCCCGCATCGGCAAGCAGGGTCGCGAGGCGCAGGAGAAGTTCTGGGCCGCGGGTGACGTGAGCCAGGGTGTCGATGCCCTCACCGAGGCCAGCCCCTACCGCTTCATCGCCCGTGCCGGCCTCGATGCCTCGGGCAAGCATGAAGGCCTGCTGGGCAAGATCGACCTGACCGACTGGGTGACCATGAGCATCCAGCGCAGCACCGAGCGCGTGCAGTCGCGCCTGCAGGATGGCCTGGCCTTCCTGGCCACCGTCGGTTCCACCGCGCCTTTCGTGGGCCTGTTCGGCACGGTCTGGGGCATCTACCACGCGCTCACCGCCATCGGCGTGGCCGGCCAGGCCTCGATCGACAAGGTGGCCGGCCCGGTGGGCGAGGCGCTCATCATGACCGCCATCGGCCTGGCCGTGGCCGTGCCTGCGGTGCTGGGCTACAACTGGCTCGTGCGCCGCAACAAGTCGGCCATGGATGATGTGCGCGCCTTCGGCGCCGACCTGCATGCCGTGCTGCTGGCCCGCTGAACGCGGCCCGCTGCAACCCTGAACGCAGGAGCCTGCCATGGCCATGAATGTCGGCGGCGCCGGCGATGAGGACGAGGTGGTCTCGGCCATCAACACCACGCCCCTGGTGGACGTGATGCTGGTGCTGCTGATCATCTTCCTCATCACCATCCCGGCGGTGAACTACTCGATCGCGATCAACCTGCCCAAGGAGCGCAACGAGGTCCGCGAGACCAAGCCCGAGAACATCGTCATCAGCGTGGACACGCGCGGCCAGATGTACTGGTACGACGCGCGCCTCAACGGCACCGAGGCGCTGGTGGAGCGGCTCAAGAAGGTGGCGGTGATGAACCCGCAGCCCGAGGTGCACGTGCGCGGCGACATGACGGCGCAGTACGACTCGGTGGGCCGCATCGTCTACGCCTGCCAGCGCGCCGGCATCGCCAAGATCGGCTTCATCACCGAGCCGCCGCCGCGCTCCTGAGCGCAGCCCCCCACACAGCCCGCGAACACGGAGACAAGACCCATGGCCATGAACATGCCAACGGGCGGTGGCGGCGATGCCGAGCCCATCATGGACATCAACACCACGCCGCTGATCGACGTGATGCTGGTGCTCCTGGTGATGCTCATCATCACCATCCCGATCCAGCTGCACACCGTCAACCTCAACATGCCGGTGGGCGCACCCCCGCCCAGCGAGCGCAAGCCCGAGGTGGTGAAGATCGACATCGACGAGAAGAGCACCGTCTACTGGCAGGGCGTGGCCCTGAGCGGGCGCGCCGAACTGGAGCAGAAGATGGCCGCCGCGGCCGAACAGCCCGAGCAGCCCGAGGTGCACATCCGCCCCAACAAGCAGGCGCGCTACAACACCTTCGCCGAGGTGATGGTGAGTGCCAACAAGATGGGGCTGGTGAAGCTGGGCGTGATCGGCTCCGAACAGTTCATCGGCCAGCCCTGACGATCGAGGACCCTCGCCATGAACACCACGACGACGTCCCCGTCCGTCTATGAATACGAAGGCGCCAGCAGTCGACGCACCACCGGCCTGGTCGTCGTCGTTCTGCTGCACCTGCTCATCGTCTGGGGCCTGGTCTCTGGCCTGGCACGCAAGGCGGTGGAGGTGATCAAGAAGCCCATCGAGATGAAGATCCTCGAGGAGGTCAAGCTGCCGCCGCCCCCGCCGCCTCCGCCGCCCCCTCCCAAGGTGGAGAAGGTGACGGATCTGCCGCCCCCGGTGCAGGCGCCACCCCCACCCTATGTGCCGCCGCCCGAGATCCAGCCGCCACCACCGCCGGTGGCGGCCCCGGCGATCCAGGTGACGGCGCCCGAGCCACCGCCCAAGCCGGTGGAGATCAAGCCGCCGCCGCCCCCCGCGCCGCCGGCCCCACCCGCACCGCCGCCACCTGCGCCGCCCCCACCGGCGCCCAAGGCCGAGGTGGGCCTGGCCTGCCCGGGCTATCAGAATGTGCTGCGCTCGGCCCTGGCCGGGCAGTACGACCGGGTCGGCATCACCGGCACGGTGAAGGTGATGATCAAGATCCAGGGCACGCAGATCGTCGAGGTGGCGCCGCAGTCCGGTCCGCGCGAGTACTACCGGGCAGTGCAGGCGGCGGTCAAGCGCATGAGCTGCACCGCCTCGGGTGCGGCCGAGCTGATCGTGCCGCTCGAGGTGGCCTTCCGAGAAGAATGAACCCAGGCCACGCCGCGAGACCGGCGTGGCCTGACCTCATCAGGAGACAAGAACGATGCACGGCGTGAAACCGCAGTTGTCCTTCTGGCAGATCGTGAACATGAATGTCGGCTTCTTCGGCATCCAGTTCAGCTTCGGACTGCAGCAGAGCAACATGAGCCCGATCTACCGCTACCTCGGCGCCGACGAGGCCAGCCTGCCGCTGCTCTCGCTGGCCGGGCCGGTCACCGGCCTCCTGGTGCAGCCCATCATCGGCGCCATGAGCGACCGCACCGAAAGCCGCTGGGGCCGCCGCACGCCCTATTTCATGATCGGTGCGCTGCTGTGCAGCCTGGGCCTGCTCTTCATGCCCTTCAGCCCGGCGCTGTGGTTCGCCGCCGGCCTGCTGTGGATCCTGGACGCGGCCAACAACGTCACCATGGAGCCCTACCGGGCCTATGTGAGCGACCGCCTGGACAAGTCGCAGCACTCGATCGGCTTCCTCTCGCAGAGCGCCTTCACGGGGCTGGCACAGACGCTGGCCTACCTCACGCCATCGCTGCTGTTCTGGCTGGGCATGGACAAGGATGCGGTCAACGCCCACCACATCCCCTACGTCACCATCACGGCCTTCCTGGTGGGCGCGGTGTTCTCCATCACCACGGTCTGGTGGAGTGTGCACACCACGCCCGAGTTGCCGCTCACGCCCGAGGAATTGGCCGCCATCCGCGCTGCACCCAAGGGCGTGGGTGCGACGCTGCGCGAGATCGTCGATGCCCTGCACGAGATGCCGCCCACCATGCGCCAGCTCTGGTGGATGAAGCTCTTCCAGTGGTACGGGATGATCTGCTACTGGATCTACATCGTGCCCGCCCTGGCCCACACCATGTACGGCACCAGCGACGCGACGAGCCAGGGCTTCCGCGATGCCGGCCTGCTCAACGGCCAGATCGGCGGCTTCTACAACGCCGTGGCCTTCGTGGCGGCCTTCGCGATGGTGCCCTTCACGCGCCGCCTGGGGGCCAAGGCGGTGCATGCGTTCTGCCTCTGCGCCGCGGGCGTGGGCATGTGGTTCATCCCCGCCATCCACGACAAGGCCTGGCTCTTCCTGCCGATGGTCGGCGTGGGCCTGGCATGGGCCTCCATCATGGGCAACCCCTACATCCTGCTGGCCGGCAGCATCCCGGCCCACCGCGCCGGCGTGTACATGGGCATCTTCAACATGTTCATCGTCATCCCGATGATCATCCAGAGCTTCACCCTGCCGCTCTACTACCAGTCGCTGCTGGGTGGCCAGCCCGAGAACGTCATCCGCCTGGCCGGTGTGCTGCTGCTGGCGGCCGCGGTGGCGGTGTGCTTCGTCAAGACCTCCTCGTCGGCTGCGGCCGACGCCAACACGTCCCCGGCCCCGGTGCAGCCATGAAGAACCAGGTCCAACTCATCACCTATGTCGACCGCCTGGGCGGCGGCGGCCTGCGTGACCTGGCCGCGCTGCTGCGCGGCCCGCTCGCCGGCCTGTTCGGCGGCGTGCACCTGCTGCCCTTCTTCCACCCCATCGACGGGGCGGACGCGGGCTTCGACCCCATCGACCACACGCTGGTGGACCCGCGCCTGGGCGACTGGCAGGACATCCACGCCCTCACCGAACAGGTGGACGTGATGGCCGACGTGATCGTCAACCACATGTCGAGCGACTCGCCGCAGTTCGCCGACTACGCGAGGCGCGGTGCGGCCTCGCCCTACGCCGGCCTCTTCCTCACCTACGACTCGGTCTTCCCGCAGGGCGCCACCGAGGCCGAGCTGCTGGCCATCTACCGCCCGCGGCCCGGCCTGCCCTTCACCTTTGCCGCCCTGGCCGACGGCAGCAAGCGCCTGCTGTGGACCACCTTCACCGGCCAGCAGGTGGACATCGACGTCAGCCACCCGCAGGGCCAGGCCTACCTGGACGGCATCCTGAAGACCTTTGCCGCCAACGGCATCCGCATGGTGCGGCT
>JBJOKP010000059.1:0-8851 GCA_046046045.1 Pseudomonadota bacterium
AAGCACACCAACGCCTTCAAGGTGAACGAGGACGTGGTGATCCCGCTGGAGCGCATGGGGGAATACACCCTGGGCATCGAGCGCATCAACATCGAGCTCTCGCTGCGCAACAAGCTCGCCCTGGTGGCGCGGCTCTCGGCCTTCTTCGCCACCGGCAACCTGCCCCTGGGCAAGAGCGACGATGCGGGCGACCTGCCCAGCGCCGAACTGCTGGAGGACCGCGTCACCCAGGCCCTGGCCCTGCTGGCCGAGGTCAGGGCCCTGTGGCAGGGCTGGCTGGAAGGGCTGGACCGGGTGCCGTCCGGTGTGGATGGGCAGCCGGGCCGCAGCGTCTTCGAGCAGATCCAGGACGGCAGCCTGCGCGCCTCCTGGAAGACCCAGATCCTGAAGCCCCTGCAGAGCCTCTTCAGCGGTGCGGCCTTCGTGCCCCTGCTGGCGCAGTGCCAGACCATCCACAAGGAGGTGCTGCGCGGCCGCGTCTGGGTGGCCCTGCACATGCATGCCGGCGACGGCAACGTGCACACCAACATCCCCGTCAACAGCGACAACTACGAGATGCTGCAGACGGCCCATGAGGCCGTGGCCCGCATCATGGCCCTGGCCCGCAGCCTGAACGGCGTGATCTCGGGCGAACACGGCATCGGCATCACCAAGCTGGAATTCCTCACCGACGAGGAGATGGCCGGCTTTGCCGCCTACAAGCAGCGGGTCGACCCCGAGGGCCGCTTCAACAAGGGCAAGCTGCTGCGCCCGCAGGACCGCACGCCGGCCCTGGGCGAGGACACCCTGCATGCCGACCTCTCGGACGCCTACACGCCGAGCTTCGGCCTGATGGGCCACGAGTCGCTCATCATGCAGCAGAGCGACATCGGCGCCATCAGCGACAGCATCAAGGACTGCCTGCGCTGCGGCAAGTGCAAGCCGGTCTGCGCCACCCATGTGCCGCGCGCCAACCTGCTCTATTCGCCGCGCAACAAGATCCTCGCCACCTCACTGCTCATCGAGGCCTTCCTCTACGAAGAGCAGACCCGCCGCGGCGTGAGCCTCAAGCACTGGGAGGAGTTCGAGGACGTGGCCGACCACTGCACGGTCTGCCACAAGTGCGCCAGCCCCTGCCCGGTGAAGATCGACTTCGGCGATGTCTCCATGGCCATGCGCAGCCTGCTGCGCCGCATGGGCAAGAAGAGCTTCCGGCCGGACAATGCGTTGGCCATGGGCTTCCTCAACGCCACCCACCCCGAGACCATCAAGCTCATGCGTGCCGGCATGGTGGGCGTGGGCTTCAAGGCCCAGCGCCTGGCCAACCAGCTGCTCGGTCATCTGGCCCGCAAGCAGACCAGCGCCCCGCCGGCCACCACCGGCACGGCGCCGATCAAGGAACAGGTCATCCACTTCATCAACAAGAAGATGCCGGGTGGCCTGCCCAAGCGCACCGCCCGGGCGCTGCTGGACATCGAGGACAAGGCCTACGTGCCCATCATCCGCGACCCGGCCCGCACCACGGTGGACAGCGAGGCGGTGTTCTACTTCCCCGGCTGCGGCTCGGAGCGCCTGTTCAGCCAGGTGGGCCTGGCCACCCAGGCCATGCTCTGGCAGGCCGGCGTGCAGACCGTGCTGCCGCCGGGCTATCTGTGCTGCGGCTATCCGCAGCGCGGCTCGGGCCAGACCGACAAGGCCGAGCAGATCATCACCGACAACCGCGTGCTCTTCCACCGCGTGGCCAACACGCTCAACTATCTGGACATCAAGACCGTGGTGGTGAGCTGCGGCACCTGCTACGACCAGCTGCAGGGCTACGAGTTCGAGAAGATCTTCCCGGGCTGCCGCATCGTCGACATCCACGAGTTCCTCAACGAGAAGGGCATCCGCCTGAATGCCCAGCAGGCCGGCGCCTATCTCTATCACGACCCCTGCCACAGCCCCATGAAGCTGCAGGAGCCGCTCAAGACCGTGAAGGCCCTGGTCGGCCCGCAGGTGGTGCAGAACGCGCGCTGCTGTGGTGAATCCGGCACCCTGGGCGTGAGCCGGCCCGACATCTCCACCCAGATCCGCTTCCGCAAGGAAGAGGAACTGCGCAAGGACGAGGCCGCCCTGCGCGCCAGTGGCGCCGTGCCCGCGGACGGGCCGGTGAAGATCCTCACCTCCTGCCCGAGTTGCCTGCAGGGCTTGAGCCGCTACCAGGATGACCTGCAGAACGGCCTGCTGGAGGCTGACTACATCGTGGTCGAGATGGCCCGCCACCTGCTGGGCGAGGACTGGATGCAGGCCTACATCGCCAGCGCCAACAGCGGCGGCATCGAGCGCGTGCTGGTGTGACGCTGCGGTCGGCCGGGGCGCCGACTTGGGGGAAGCCCGGGGCTGGGGCGGACCCGCATGGCTGCTGGCCCGCATCTCGCTAGCATCCCGCCACCGGGGGTGGCCGATGGTGGCCGCCTGAATGAAGTTTTTCAGGAGATGCCGATGTCCGCCATGGATCGTGATGACGCGCTGCAAGCCCATGAAGCCACCCTGCGTGGCCTGATCGACGAGGTGAAGACCGGGCAGCGATCGCGACGTGGCTTCATCCAGCAACTGGTGGGCATGGGGCTCACGGCGCCCATGGCGTCCATGCTGCTGATGAGCGCGGGCGTGGCCCAGGCACAGACGGCCATCCCCTACAAGCCCACCAAGCGCGGCGGTGGCGGCACGCTCAAGCTGATGTACTGGCAGGCCTCTGTCCACCTCAACCCGCACTTCGCTGGCGGTACCAAGGATCAGGATGCCAGCCGCATCTTCTACGAACCACTGGCCGGCTGGGACTCGGAAGGCAACCTCATTCCCATGCTGGCCGCGGAGATCCCCAGCCGTGAGAACGGTGGGGTCTCGGCCGACAGCAAGACCGTGACCTGGAAGCTCAAGAGGGGCGTGACCTGGCATGACGGCAAGCCCTTCACGGCCGATGACGTGGTCTTCACGGCCCGGTACGCCGGTGATCCGGCTACCTCCACGGTGACCGTGGCGACCTACAAGGACATCAAGGTCGAGAAGATCGATGCCTACACCGTCAAGGTGACTTATCCCAAGCCCACGCCCTACTGGGCCGAGGCACTCACCGGCATCACCGGCTGCATCATGCCCAAGCACGTGTTCGAGGGCTACATGGGGGCCAAGTCACGCGAGGCGGCGGCCAACACCAAGCCGGTGGGCACGGGGCCGTACAAGATCGTCGACTTCAAGCCGGGTGACAGTCTCACCGCTGAAGCCAACATGAACTACCACGTGCCCAACCAGCCGCACTTCGATCGGCTGGAGGTCAAGGGTGGTGGGGATGCCCTGGGCGCAGCCCGCGCCGTGCTGCAGACGGGTGAATACGACCTGGGCTGGAACCTGGCCGTCGAGGATGAACTTCTCAAGCGCCTGGAAGCCAGCGGCAAGGGCAAGATGAGCTTCCACGCCGGCAGCGACGTGGAGTTCGTCAGCCTCAACGTCACCGATCCGTGGAACGAGGTGGATGGCGAGCGTGCCAGCGCCAAGAGCCGGCATCCGGCCTTCACCGACAAGGCGGTGCGCGAGGCCATGAGCCTGCTGATCGACCGCAAGAACATCGGCGAGCAGATCTATGGCCGTGGCGCCGTGGTGTCGTCCAACTTCCTCAACAATCCGCCGCGCTTCCGCAGTCCGAACACCAAGTTCGAATTCAACATCGACAAGGCCAACCAGGTGCTGGAGGCCGCTGGCTGGAAGAAGGGGGCCGACGGCATCCGTGCCAAGGGCAACGTCAAGCTGAAGTTTGTCTTCCAGACCTCGGTGAGCCAGCCGCGCCAGAAGTGCCAGGCCATCATCAAGGATGCCTGCACCAAGGCCGGCATCGATCTGGAACTCAAGAGCGTGGTGCCGGCCGTGTTCTTCGGCGGCGATGCGGCCAACCCCGACACCTACCAGAAGTTCTGGGCGGACATGCAGATGTTCACCACCACCATGGGGGCGCCGGATCCGCAGTTCTTCATGGAGCAGTTCACCACCGACCAACTGGCGCAGAAGGCCAACAAGTGGGCCAGCCGCAACCTGGCGCGGTGGAGCAACGCGGAATACGACGCCGCCTTCAAGGCAGCGCAGAACGAGTTCGACCCGGTCAAGCGTGCCGCCCTGTTCATCAAGATGAACGATCTGGTGGTGAACGACAAGCACATCATCCCGCTGTTCGCCCTGCCGCGGCCCTATGGCGTGATCAACAAGCTGTCGGCCGTGGTCTCGGCCTGGGACAACACCACCTGGATGCTGGGTTACTGGTACCGCGAAGCCTGACCGGAATCGCGTCTCGTGGCGACCTATCTGCTGCGGCGCCTGCTGATCGCCCTGCCCAGCCTGCTGGGCATCAGCGTGGTGCTCTTCACCGTGCTGGCGCTGGCGCCGGGCGATCCCTTCGAGGATCTGGCCAACAACCCCAATGTGCCGCCCGAGGTGCGCCTGGCGTTGCGGGCCCAGTTCGGCCTGGATGACCCGATCTGGCAGCGCTACCTGCACTGGCTCACCAGCATGGCCAAGGGTGACTGGGGCTTCTCCTTCGTCAGCCGCATCAATGTCGACACGCTGATCAGCCAGCGCATCTCGGTCACCATCGCCGTGATCGGACTGTCCCAGGTGCTGGCCTTGCTGGTGGCCGTGCCCGTGGGGGTGCTGGCCGCCGTCAAGCCCTACAGCTGGTTCGACCGCATCGCCAGCACGCTGGCCTTCGTGGGCTTCTCGCTGCCCACCTTCTTCACCGGGGTGATCTTCATCCTGGTGTTCTCGGTGCAGCTGGGCTGGTTTCCTTTCGTCTACCGGGCCGACCTGTCGTCCACCGGCTGGCAATGGTGGGTGGACCAGTTCAAGCAGTCCATCATGCCCATCACGGTGCTGGGCCTGTTCCAGGGGGCGAGCTGGATGCGCTACGTGCGCTCGGCCGTGCTGGACGTGATCCGGCTCGACCACGTCACCACGGCGCGCAGCAAGGGTCTGGCCGAGCGCGTGGTTGTGCTCAAGCACGTGGTGCGCAACGCCATGATCCCAGTGGTCACCCTGGTGGCCCTGCAGATGCCGGCGGTGTTTGGCGGCGCCATCGTGACCGAGCAGATCTTCCGCATCCCCGGCATCGGCAGCCTGCTGATCGACGCCATCCTGCGCAACGACACCCCGGTGGTGATGGCCGTGACCTTTGTCTTCAGCGGCCTGGTCATCTTCTTCAACCTGGTGGCTGATGTCCTCTATGGCTGGCTCGACCCCCGCATCAGCCTCCGCTGACCCTGTGGCCACGGTGGCCGTTGCTGCCGCGGCGGACACGCCCTGGCGCCAGGCCTGGCGACGCTACAAGCGCCACCGCCTGGCCTACTGGAGCCTGTGGCTGCTGGGCGGCCTGTTCGCGGCCGTGCTGATCGGCCCGCTGTTCTACAAGGTCGGCATCAATGACGTGGACTTCGCCGCCCGCCTGGCCTCGCCGTCGGCTGCGCATCCCATGGGCACCGACGACCTGGGCCGCGACCTGCTGGCCCGCGTGCTCTACGGCGGCCGCATCTCGCTGGCCGTGGGCCTGGCGGCCATGCTGATGGCGCTGACCGTGGGCGTCACCATCGGGGCCATCGCCGGCATGGCGCGCGGCTGGGTGGATGCCGCGCTGATGTGGCTGACCGATCTCTTCCTCAGCCTGCCGCAGCTGCCGCTGCTGCTGCTGCTCATCTTCCTGTTCCGCGACGGGCTGAAGAAGATGTTCGGCCTGGAGGCCGGCATCTTCATCCTCATCGTGCTGGTGATCGGCGGCTTCCGCTGGATGCCGGTGGCGCGCCTGGTGCGGGCGCAGTTCTTCTCGCTGCGCGAGAAGGAATTCGTCGAGGCCGCGCGTGCCCTGGGCGCCAGCCTGCCTCGCCAGGTGCTGCGCCACATCCTGCCCAATGCGCTGGGGCCGGTGATCGTGGCCGCCACCATCGACATCGCCGCGGCCATCATTGCCGAAAGCACGCTGAGCTTCCTGGGCCTGGGCTTCCCGCCCGACGTGCCCACCTGGGGCCGCATCCTCTACGACGGGCGCGACTACATGGACCTGGCCATGCACTGGGCCCTCTTTCCCGGTCTGGCCATCTTCCTCACCGTGCTGACCATCAACTTCATCGGCGACGGCCTGCGCGACGCCCTGGATCCGCGCAAGGTGATGTGATGTCGTTGCTGGAGATTCGCGGGCTCAAGACCCATTTCAAGACCGACGACGGCTGGCTGCACGCGGTTGACGGCGTCGACATCGCCATCGACGCGGGTGAAACCGTGTGTGTGGTGGGCGAAAGCGGCTGCGGCAAGAGCGTCACCGCCCGCACGGTGATGAAGCTCATCGACATGCCGCCCGGCCGCATCGTGGCCGGCCAGGTGATGTGGAAGGGCCGTGACCTGGTGCCCCTGGGCCCGGCCGAGATGCAGCAGATCCGGGCCAAGGAGATCGCCATGATCTTCCAGGAGCCCATGACCAGCCTGAACCCGGTCTACACCGTGGGCGAGCAGATCGCCGAATCGCTGCGTCGCCACGAAGGCCTGGGCAAGGCCGCGGCGCTGGAGCGAGCGGTGGACCTGCTCAAGCTGGTCCACATCCCCACGCCGGAGAGGCGGGTCAAGGACTATCCGCACCAGTTCTCCGGCGGCATGCGCCAGCGCGTGATGATCGCCATCGCCCTGGCCTGCAAGCCGCGCCTGCTGATCGCCGACGAACCAACCACCGCGCTGGACGTGACCATCCAGGCCCAGATCCTCGACCTCATCGAGGAGCTCAAGAACGAACTGGGCATGGCGGTGATGCTCATCACCCATGCCATGGGCGTGGTGGCCGAGGTGGCCCAGCGCGTGGTGGTGATGTATGCCGGCCAGGTGGTGGAGGAGGCCCCGGTGGGCGAGCTTTTCGCCCATCCGCGCCATCCCTACACCCAGGGGCTGATCGCCTCCATCCCGCGCATCGACCTGGCGGCCGACCCCGAGGCGCGGCGCCGGCTCGAGGCCATCCCGGGCAGCGTGCCCAAGCTGGTCGATCCCGCCCCGGGGTGCCGCTTTGCCTCGCGCTGCCGCCATGCCCTGCCCGAATGCCGTTCGGCCACGCCGCCCCTGGTCGAGGTGGCACCGGGTCACCGCGTGGCCTGCGTGATGCATGCGGCATGAGGCGGCGCGCATGACTCCCACCCCCTACGCTGCTGCCGGCATGGACACCCCGCTCCTCGAGGTCAAACACCTGGTCAAGCACTTTCCGGTGCATGGCGGGCTCTTCAAGCGCGAGGTCGGCCGGGTCAAGGCTGTCGACGGCGTCAGCTTCACGCTGGGCCGCGGCCAGACCCTGGGCGTGGTGGGTGAATCGGGCTGCGGCAAGAGCACCACCGGGCGCTGCATCCTGCGTCTGATCGAGCCCAGTGCCGGCGAGGTCTGGTTCGACGGCCGCAATGTCACGGCCATGAATCCGCGCGAACTGCGCGGCATGGCGCGGGAGATGCAGATCATCTTCCAGGACCCCTATGCCTCGCTCAATCCGCGCATGACGGTGGGCGCCATCATCGGCGAGGCCCTCACCATCCACGGCCTGGCGCCCGACAAGGCGGCCTGGGAGGCCCGTGTGGCCGAACTGCTGGAGATCGTGGGACTGCGCCCCGAGCATCGGCGACGTTATCCGCACGAGTTCTCCGGCGGCCAGCGCCAGCGCATCGGCATCGCCCGCGCCCTGGCGGTGAATCCGCGCCTCATCGTCTGCGACGAGGCGGTCTCGGCCCTGGACGTCTCCATCCAGGCCCAGGTGGTCAACCTGCTGCAGGACCTGCAGGAGCGACTGGGCCTGACCTACATCTTCATCGCCCACGACCTTTCGGTGGTCGAGCACATCAGCGACCAGGTGGCGGTGATGTACCTGGGCCGCATCGTCGAACTGGCCCAGGCGCGCGACCTCTATGTACGGCCCAGCCATCCCTACACCCAGGCCCTGCTTTCGGCCGTGCCGGTGCCCGACCCGACGGTGAGCCAGGAACGCAAGCGTCGCCGCATCATGCTGCAGGGCGATGTGCCCAGCCCGCTCAGTCCGCCGGCCGGCTGCCACTTCCACACCCGCTGCCCGCGCGCCGAGGCGCGCTGCAAGGCCGAGGTGCCGGTGCTGCGCGACATCGGCAGCGGCCACCAGGTGGCCTGCCACCTGGTCTGAGCCCCGTCATCCAGGCGGACGAGCGCGGCTGCTTACACTCGGCCGGATCCTGATCCGACGCAGGTGTCTGGTGCCTCGCACCGCATGGCCCGCGTCACCGACCGTCCCTGTCCGACCATGGCCCAGCCCAATCCGATCGAACTCACCCTGCACCAGCAGTCCCGCGTGCTGGAAATCGCCTTTGATGATGGTCAGCGCTTCCGCTTGCCCTACGAGCTGATGCGGGTGTTCTCCCCGTCGGCCGAGGTGCGCGGCCACGGCCCCGGGCAGGAAACCTTGCAGACCGGCAAGCGCGAGGTCGAGATCACCGACCTCGAGCCGGTGGGCGCCTACGGCATCAAGCCCACCTTCAGTGACGGGCACGAGACCGGCATCTACACCTGGGCCTTCCTGCATGAGCTGGGCCGCGAGCAGGCGCGCTACTGGCGCGACTACGAGGTCGCCCTGGCCGCCGCCGGCGTGGAGCGGGATCGCCCCATGCCCCTGCCGGCCAGCGGCCACGCCTGCGGCCACCATCACTGAGGCTGGCGCGGTGTCGCCGGCGGCGGCTGCGGCGATGCGGCACCCCGTCCGGCCACCGTCCGCTGCCCGGAATCTCCACGCGATCTCCTCCTCTCCCGACCATGAGCGACACCCATTTCGGCTTCAAGACCGTCGACGAATCCCAGAAGGCCACCATGGTGC
>JBJOKP010000060.1:0-8850 GCA_046046045.1 Pseudomonadota bacterium
GCCGAACGTTCGGCCGACGCGACGCGCCAGATCGCCGTGCTGGTCAAGACCATCCAGACCGACACGGCCGATGCCGTGGCCGCCATGGAGCGCTCCACCCAGGGTGTGGTGACCGGGGCGCGCCTCTCGGACAACGCCGGCACGGCGCTGGGCGAGATCGACCGCATCTCGCGCCAGCTGGCCGAGCTGATCGAGGACATCTCGCGCCAGGCGCGGCGTGAATCCGATTCGGCCAACGTCGTGGCCGAGAACATCCAGCACATCTTCGCCGTCACCGAGCAGACCGGCGAAGGCACGCGTTCCACTGCCCAGCTGGTGCGCCAGTTGTCCCGCACCGCCGAGGAGCTGCGCCAGTCGGTGGCGCGCTTCAAGATCAGCTGAGACCTGCGAGCCCGCGCCCGCCTCGCCCGGAAGTCCCCACGATGGATGCGTTCCGCAATCCCGCCACCGCGGCGGCCCAAGACCTCTCTGCCCTGGCCTGGGTGCAGGAAGAGCTGCGCAAGACCCTGGAATCGGCCCACAAGGCCCTGCGCCGCTACCTGCGCGAGGCCGAGGCCACCGGCTTCAGCGACATCGACGATGTCGAGCCCAGCATCCTGCGCCATGCGCGCCAGCAGCTGCATGCCGGCGTCGGTGCGCTGGAACTGGTCAACCTGCCCGAGGGGGCACTGCTCATGCGCGCCAGCGAGGCCCTAGTGGCCCGCTTCGTCGCCAAGCCGCAGCGGGTGGAGGTAGCCGGGGTCGAGACCGTCGAGGCCGCATCTTTCGCCCTGCTCGACTACCTGAGCCGCTGCATCGCCGGCAAGTCGGCCGACCCGGTCGGCCTGTTCCCGCAGCTCCGGGCCTTGCAGGAAGCCGTGTCGGCCGAGCGCATCCACCCCGCCGACCTCTGGCCGCATGACTGGCGCTGGCGCCAGATCCCTCAGGTGGTGCGCATCGACCCGCTTGCTGCCGACGCCCGCACCCAGGCTGAATTCGAGCGCCTGCTGCTGGGCTGGGTGAAGCAGAACCGCCCCGAGCTCGCGCGCGCCCTGCGCAACATCTGCGCCGGCCTGGCCCAGCGCCCGGCCACGGCCGAGGAAGTGACCCTGTGGCGCCTGGCCGCGGGGTTCTTCGACGCCATCACCGCCGGCGGGCTGGAGCCGGACAACTACGTCAAGCGCACCGCCTCGAGGGTGATGCAGCACCTGCGCGCCCAGGTGAAGGCGCCGGGGGAGTCCTCGGCCGCCGAACGCCTGGCCCAGGATCTGCTGTTCTTCTGCGCCTGCGTGCCGGCCACGCCCGGCCGCGCCGCCTTTCTGTCCGCAGTGCGCGATGCCTTCGAACTTGGTGCCGCGGCGCCGCAGGACTATCGCCAGGTCCACTACGGCCGCTACGACCCGGCCTGGATCGCCCAGGCGCGCAAGCGCGTCGAGTCGGCCAAGCAGGCCTGGTCCGGCGTGGCCGGCGACGAGCCGCACCGCATCACCCAGCTGGTCGAGAACTTCACTCTGGTGGGCGATTCGGTGCGCCGCCTCTACAGCCGTGGCGAGCGCCTGGCCGGGGCCCTGATCGCCGCGGCCGAACAGACCGCCCGGCGTGGCCGCCTGGACCATGCCGAGCTGGCCATGGAAGTGGCCACCAGCCTGCTCTACCTCGACGCCTCGCTGGAGGAGCGCGACTTCGACCAGCCCGGCCAGGACGCCCAGATCGAGCGCCTGGCCGAGCGTCTGGACCAGGTCTGCCGCGGCCAGAAGGCCGATCCGCTGGAAGCCTGGATCGAGCAGCTCTACCGGCGTGTCTCCGACCGCCAGACCATGAGCAGCGTGGTGCAGGAACTGCGCGCCAGCCTGAGCGAGGTCGAGCGCCAGATCGACCAGTTCTTCCGCAGCCCGCGCGAGAGCAGCCTGCTGGTGCCGGTGCCGGTGCAGCTCAAGGGCATGCGCGGCGTGCTGGGCCTGCTGGGCATCGAGCAGGCCGGCCTGGCCATCGACCGCATGCTCGACGATGTCGACAACCTGGTGCAGGACCAGCTCGACTCCATGAGCCCGCAGGCCCTGCCGGCCTTCCATCGCCTGGCCGGCAACCTGGGGGCGCTGGGCTTCCTGATCGACACCCTGGCCGTGCAGCCGGGCATGGCCAGCAACCTCTTCGTCTTCGACCAGGTCAGCGGCATCCTCTCGCCGCTGATGGGCCGCCAGGTCATGGCGCCGCAGCTGGTCGAGCGGGCCCAGGCCATCGCCGCGGCGGTGCGCCATGAGGCCATGCCGCTCTACACCCTGCAGGCCGAACTCGATGCCCTGGCCCGCACGCCGCAGATCAGCGCCCAGCCGGCCCTGGCTGCCAGCCTCAGCTCGGCCCAGGACGCCATCGGCGCTGCCGGTGCCGCCGGTGCCGGCCACAACACCGAGGAGGCGGTGCGCGCCCACGTGGCGCGGGTGATGGACGACTTCGTCGCCACCGCCACCAACCCGGTCGGCCTGGACCCCATGGGCACGCCGCTCATCAGCCGGCCCATGGACCTCAGTCCCGGCCCGGTCGAGCCCACCGGCCTCGAAGGCGACAGCGAGATGCGCGCCGTCTTCATCGAGGAATCGCGCGAGGTGCTGGGCGAAGCCCAGATCGCCCTGGCCGAGCTTGGCCGCACGCCTGGCGACGTGGCCCAGATCACCACGGTGCGGCGCGCCTTCCATACGCTCAAGGGCAGCGCCCGCATGGTGGGTCTGCCCCATGTGGCCGAGGCCGCCTGGGCCTTCGAGCAGCTCTACAACCGCTGGCTGGCCGACCAGACGCCCGCCAGCCACGAGCTGCGCCTCATCACCGGCGACGCCCTCCAATACCTCGCGGCCTGGGTGGATGCCATCGTCGAGCATGACGATTCGGCCTTCCTGCCCGACCCGCTGGTGGCCGCGGCCGACACCCTGCGCCTGGCCGGCGAGCTGATGCGGGTGCAGGCGCCCGTGCGCAGCAGCCGCGCCGGTGCGCTGTCCCTGCCCGAGCCGGGCTATCCGCGCCCCACGGCCCTGGACCAAGCCGCCGCGGCGCCGCTGGACGAGGCCGACGGCGCCACCACCGTCGACTTCGAGGTGCCGGACGAGGCCCAGGCCACCGGCGTGTTCGAGCAGTTGCAGGCCACCCAGCCGGTGGAACTCGGCCAGCCGGAGCATCCGGTCTGGGACCGCACGAATCCAGTCGACCTGCGCCTGGTGGGCGTGGGCGCTGGACCCGGCACCGACGACGACGGGGTGGACCTGCTGCTCGACCTGGACGGCGGTGCCCCGCTCAGCCAGCCCCTCAGTCTGGACTTCGGCCTGCAGCACCCGACCCCGGTCGCCGTCGACCCGCCCGACAGCGCAACGATCGAGCCTCCGATGCCGGCCGCCTGGACTGCCGACGACGACCTCGCCGTGCTTTCCGATCTCATGCCTGATCCAGGCCCGGAGGTCGGCATCGCTGCGGATGCCGATGCACCGCGTCGGCAGGCGGGCGACGAACTGCCGCGGGACGAGGGCGTGGACCTGCCTGTCTCCTTGCCCGCCGACATCGACCTGAACGCTGAGGTGACCGAGCTCGATGCCGGTGGCCTGGACCTCGATGTTGCCGACCTGTCCGGCCCCACCGACCTGCCGGCTACCACGCTGGTTGAAGCGAGTGCCTCGCCCCATGTCGAGCCGGCTGATGAGGTGCTGGCCAACGAGGTCGTGGTCGCGGCTCGGTCCGATCTGGACGCCTGGGAAGACGTCGCCGCGGCGGCCTTGCCCGTTGAACTGGGCCCGCAGGAGGCCCGGGACGATGCCCTGCCGGTGGGCGAAACCGTCGATGGTGGCACCGCCACCAGCCTGGCGAGCCTGGAAGCCCGGATGGGCAGCATCGGACCGGACGACGCCCCGACCGACACCCCGGCCGTCGACGCCCCCCCTGCTCCGGTCGAAGCCGACCTGGCGGTGCCCGAACCGGCGCAGGACGAATACCGCCACATCGGCCACCTGCGGCTCAAGATCCCGCTCTTCAACATCTACCTCAACGAGGCCGACGAGCTCTCGCGCCGCCTGGGCACCGAGCTGGCCGAATGGGCGCTGGAGCTGGACCGCCCGGTGGGTGACACCGCCATCGCCCTGGCCCATTCGCTGGCTGGATGCTCCGGCACCGTGGGCTTCGAGGCCCTGTCGCAGCTGGCCCGGTCGCTGGAACATGCCCTGCAGCGCAGCGAGGAGCTGGGTTCGGGCAGCGCCGAGGATGCCGCGCTATTCACCGGCGCGGCTGACGAGATCCGTCACCTGCTGCACCAGTTCGCCGCCGGCTTCCTGCATGAGGCGCCGGCTGCGCTGACCCACGGTCTGAGCGACTGGCAGCAGGCGGCCGACCAGCGCCTGCTCGATCGCCTGGCCGCCGGCTCCGGGCTGGATTCCACGCTGGGCCCGACCACCTTCAGCCCCTCGACCCTGGACGCGGCCGCCCTGCGCAGCTTCGATCCGGCCGAGGTGCCCGAGGTGGTGGGCGACACCGGCTGGCAGGCCCTCAGCGCCGAGGCCAGCGCCCTGGCCCTGGCCCAGGGTGATGCCGATGGCAGCCTGCGCCGCCGCGAACCTGCGGCGGACCAGCCAGCCGAGGCCGACGACAGTCTGTCCGCCACCGGCACCGAGCCCAGCCCTGGCGTCGAGGCGCCCGTCAGCACCCCCGCGAGCCTGGCCGGCGACCTGCCCGGACCGGAGGCGGCCTTGCCACCGCTGGAAGCGCCTGTACTGCCCGATCTGGACCTCGGTGCCTCAACCTGGGCGGCCGCGCCGGCCGAACCCAGCCCGATCGGCCTCGACCTGCCGCCGCTCAGTGCCTCGCAGTTCGGCGGCGAGCTGTCGCTGGCGGCCAATGATCCCGGCCCCACGTCGCTGCCGTCGCTGGATCTGGACCTGGACGGCCCGGTGCCCGGCCCGGTCTCGACCCCGGCCAGCGGCGCCCCGCCGCGGGTGGTGACCCTGGCCGATCTCGCCCTGCCCGTGCCCGAGGTGGTGCTGCCGCTCAGCGACGACGAGGCAGCGGCCCATTTCGCCCAGCTGGGTGCTGGCTCCACGGCGCTGCCGGGCGAGGTTGGCACACCTGTGCCCGACCTGCCGCTGGACCTGGCCACCACCCTGCCGCCGGTGGCCCGCACCCTGGACGACGCCGGCCCGACCGAGCTGCATTTCCCCACCATTCCCGGCCAGGACATCGAGCTGGTGGTGGATGGTTCCCGCCGGGCCCCGCCCCCAGCCCCCTCCATGCCTGCGCTGGAGCTCTCGCTGGATCTCGACCTCCCGGGTGCCGATGACCTGGAGCGCACCCAGGCGCTGGATGTGCGTCCGAGCCCGGGCGCAGAGCCCATCACGGGCTTTGGCGACGTGGCCGACATTCCCCTGGAACTCGATGGCCAGCAGCTGGCAGCCGATCTATCGGCCGATGCCGATGACGCGCCCGTGCCGGGCGAAGCGGATCTGGACATCGATCTCTTCACCGCCAGCCCAGGTGAACGTGCGGCGTCGGCGCTGGAAGAGGCGCCCTATTCCGAGCCGCTCACCCAGCTGTCCGGCCTCCAGGGCGAGGCCACACGGGAGGTGGCAGCCTCTGACCTGCAGGTCCTTGCCTTGTCCACGCCGTCGCCAGAGGCTGAGCGGGATGGTGAACCCGGCATCGACCTCATCCTGGAGCCCGTCGCGCCGCTGCCGGCGCCCGGTCCGGTGGCGCCGTCGCTATCGAGCGCCGACCTGGGCGACAGCCTGGAGGCGGTGGACCAGGACCTCTTCCCGGTCTTCGAGGAAGAGGCGCTGGACCTGCTGCCGGTGCTCACCCAGCAGCTGGCCACCTGGCGCCGCACGCCGGGCGACACCACGGCCGGCACCGGCTGCATGCGCAGCCTGCACACCTTCAAGGGCGGCGCCCGTCTGGCCGGTGCCATGAAGCTGGGCGAGCTGGCCCATGCCATGGAGACCACGGTCGAGCGCCTGCTGGGCGCCGAGCAGGTGGAAACCGCGGCGCTGGACGCCCTGCAGCCCGATGTCGACCGCCTGGTCGCCGCCTTCGAGGCCCTGCGCTCGCGCTTCAACGCGCCGCGCAACACCTCGCTGTCGGCCTTCGGCGGCCTGGCCACCAACTTCTCCAGCGGCCTGTCCAGCCATGCGCCGCCGCTGGCCGGCGAGACCCGCACGGCGCCCCTGCCCACGCGGGTGACGCCCATGCCCTTTGCCGACAGCGGCAGCGGCGCACGCATCGTCGTCGAGCCGCTGGTGCCCTCCATGCCCATGCCGCTGGACATGGAGGAATCCACCGCCGAGGCCAGCCTGGTGGTGGAGCCTGCCGTGGCCGTGGCCTGGCGTGCCTCCCAGCTGGGCACCAGCGAGGCCGCCAAGGCGGCCGTGCCGGCGCCGCGGCCCGAGCCGCTTCCCATCGACTGGTCCAGCCTGCTCAGCCCGCCGGCCCAGGTCCATGCCCAGACCACCGGGCCCAATGTCAGCACCCTGCCGGTGCGGGTGCGGCCGCAGCTGCTGGACCGCCTGGTCAACCTGGCCGGCGAGGTCAGCATCACCCGCTCGCGCCTGGAGAGCGAGGTCGGCCAGATCCGCGGCTCCCTGCTCGACCTGGGCGACAACCTGGAGCGTCTGCACCAGCAGCTGCGCGACGTCACCCTGCAGGCCGAGACCCAGCTGGAGTCGCGCATGGAGGCGGCCCGCGCCATGTCGCAGGCCTTCGATCCGCTGGAACTCGACCGCTACACCCGGCTGCAGGAACTCACCCGCATGATGGCCGAGTCGGTCAACGACGTGGCCACCGTGCGCAGCACCCTGCAGCGCACCCTGCAGACGACGGAAGACGAGCTGGCCATGCAGGGCCGCCTGACGCGCGAGCTGCAGGGCGACCTGCTGCGCACCCGCATGCTGGAGTTCGACAGCCTGTCCGAACGCCTGCAGCGCGTGGTGCGCCAGGCTGCGGCCGAGACCGGCCGCCAGGCTCGCCTGGACATCGTGGGCGGCATGATCGAAGTCGACCGTGGCGTGCTGGACCGCATGACCCCGGCCTTCGAGCACCTGCTGCGCAACTGCGTGGGTCACGGCATCGAGCCACCCGAGCAGCGCAGCGCCGCCGGCAAGGACGTGGTCGGCCGCATCGGCGTGCATGTGCAGCAGGAAGGCAACGAGGTCAGCGTCGAGATCCGCGACGACGGCGCCGGCCTGGACCTGGGCCGCATCCGCGACAAGGCCGTGGCCATGGGGCTGCTGCGCGGCGACGTTCAGCCCGACGACGCCAGCCTGGCCCAGCTCATCTTCACGCCCGGCCTCTCCACCGCCGACCAGGTGACCGAACTGGCCGGCCGCGGCGTGGGAATGGACGTGGTGCGCTCCGACGTGCAGGCCCTGGGCGGCCGCATCGAGATCCAGACCCAGGCCGGCGCAGGCACCCATTTCAAGCTGGTGCTGCCGCTCACCACCGTGGTCACCCAGGTGGTGCTGCTGCGTGCCGGGGCGGTCACCATCGCCGTGCCTTCGCACCTGGTGGAACTGGTGCAGCGCGCCAGCGCCGCCAGCCTGCAGCAGGCCTATGCCTCGGGCAACTACCTCTTCGGCGCCCACAACGTGCCCTTCTACTGGCTGGGCGCGCTGCTGGAATCCAGCGGCAGCGGCAGCATCGGCGGCCGCACCCGGCCGGTGGTCATCGTCAAGTCGGCCCAGCAGCGCGTGGCCATCCATGTGGACGAGGTGCAGGGCAACCAGGAAGTGGTGGTCAAGCACCTGGGCGCCCAGCTCTCACGCCTGCCCGGCCTGGCCGGGCTCACCCTGCTGGCCAGTGGCGGCGTGGCGCTGATCTACAACCCGGTGGCCCTGGCCACGGTGTATGGCGACCTGGCGCAGGACCACACCCGCATCGCCCTCTCCGGCACGGCCGACGGGGCTGCCGGCCAGCTGGTGCCCAGCGCGCCCGAACTGGCTCCGCCTGCGCCTCTGGTGCTGGTGGTGGACGACTCGCTCACCGTGCGCCGCGTCACCAAGCGCCTGCTGGACCGGGAAGGCCTGCGCGTGGTGCTGGCCAAGGACGGCCTGGAGGCGCTGGAAGTGCTGGGCGGCGAACGGCCCAGCGTGGTGCTCTCGGACATCGAGATGCCGCGCATGGACGGCTTCGACCTGCTGCGCAACATCCGCGCCGACGCCCAGCTGGGCAGCCTGCCGGTGATCATGATCACCTCGCGCATCGCCCAGAAGCACCGCGACCATGCCATGCAGCTGGGCGCCAACCACTACCTCGGCAAGCCCTATGCCGAAGAGGAGCTGATGGCCCTGGTGCGGCGCTACGCCAAGCCGCGCAAGGCCAGCCAGCCCGCCTGAGGCCAGTCCCGACCCCGCCAGGCCCGCCCCGGCTCAGCCGCCCGGCTGGGCCGGGGCGGCCTCCTTCAGGCGCCCGAAGCGGGCCAGGGTGCGGGCCCGCGCTGCGTCGTGGTTGACCTGAGGCCGGGGATAGGTTTCGCCCAGGCTGACGCCGGCCGCCTGCAGCTCCAGCGGGCTGGCCAGCCAGGGCGCGTGGATGGCCTTGTCCGACAGGCCGGCCAGCTCGGGCACATAGCGGCGGATGAAGCGGCCCTGCGGATCGAACTTCTCGCTCTGCCGCAGCGGGTTGAAGATGCGGAACCAGGGCTGGGCGTCGCAGCCCGTGGAAGCCGCCCACTGCCAGCCGCCGCTGTTGGCCGCCAGGTCGTAGTCGATCAGCTGCTGGGCGAAATAACGTTCGCCGCGCTGCCAGGCGATGCCCAGATCCTTGGTGAGAAAACTCGCCACCACCATGCGCAGGCGGTTGTGCATGTAGCCGGTCTGGTTGAGCTGGCGCATGGCCGCATCCACCAGCGGATAGCCG
>JBJOKP010000061.1:0-8783 GCA_046046045.1 Pseudomonadota bacterium
CCGGCCTGCAGCTGCTGCTGGCGGCCCAGGCGGCCGCGGCACGACGGGGTGCCAGCCTGCAGATCGTGCAGGCCAGCACCGAGCTGCGCACCCTGCTGGACCTGCTGCACCTCGGTCACACCCTGGCACCCACCTTGTGTTCTGCCGACCCGGCTGACCTCGCTCCGGCCGAGCCGGCGGTCTGAACCTGGAGCGCCGGCCACCGGCCTCCCCGCGGATTCCCCATCATGAATCTCGACCAGGCACTGCACACCTTCATCGCGGAAAGCCGCGAGCTGCTGGCTGACATGGAAGTGGCCCTGCTGGCGGTGGATGCCGCCGACGGCCCGGGCGACGAGGCGGCCGAGCAGCTCAACGCCATCTTTCGCGCTGCCCACACCATCAAGGGCTCGGCCGGTCTCTTCGACCTGACGGTCATCGTCACCTTCACCCACAAGGTGGAAAGCGTGCTGGACCGCCTGCGTGCCGGCCGCCTGGCCATGGACCGCGAGCTGGTGGCCCTGCTGCTGTCCTGCCGCGATCACATGGCCGCCCTGGTGGATGCCGTGGAGACCGAGCCCGGCCGCTGGGACGAGGCCCTGCAGGCCGCCGGCGACCCCCTGCTGGCCCGCCTGCAGGCCCTGCTGGACGACGGGCCGGCGCAGGCTGTGGCGACGGCAGTGGTGGCTGCGGCGACTGCCACCACGCCGGCCAGCGCAGTTGCCGATCCGGCGGGCCCGGCCCGGGCCGGAACGCCCGGTGAAGCCGGCGTGCATTCCGATTGCTGGCACCTCTCGCTGCGCTTCGGGCCCCAGGTGGTCAAGAACGGCCTGGATCCGCTGGCCTTCATCCGCTACCTGCGCACCCTGGGCGAGGTGGCCGGTGCCGAGGTGGTGACCGATGCCCTACCCGAGCCGGCCGACCTCGACCCCGAGCTCTGCTACCTGGGCTTCGAGATCGCCCTGCGCAGCGCCGCCCACAAGGCCGAGATCGAGGAGGTGTTCGACTTCGTCAAGGACGACTGCCACCTCACCATCCTGCCGCCCCACAGCCGGCTGGCCGACTTCATCGCCCTGATGGACGAGCAGGCCAGCGGCGCTGCCGCCGGGCCGGATCGCCTCGGCGACATCCTGGTGCGCTGCGGCAGCCTGACCGCGCAGGAGCTGGCCGCCGCCGTCCATGCCCAGGCCGATGACCCGGGCCGGCGCATCGGCGCCATCCTGGTCGAGCAGGGCGTGGTCCAGCCCGAACTGGTCGAGGCCGCCGTGCAGCGCCAGGCTCAGCGGCGCGAGGCCGGGCATCACGAGAGCCGCTCCATCCGAATCGATGCCGACAAGCTCGACCAGCTCATCAACCTGGTGGGTGAACTCATCATCGCCGGGGCCAATGTGCAGCAGATCGCCCACCGCGCCCGCGACACCGAGCTGCAGGAGAGCAGCGGCAAGCTGTCCCTGCTGGTGCAGGAGGTGCGCGACAGCGCCCTGGCCCTGCGCATGGTGCGCATCGGCGCCACCTTCGCGCGCTTCCAGCGCGTGGTGCATGACGTCTCGCGCGAGCTGGGCAAGGACATTGCCCTGGTCATCAACGGCGAGGACACCGAGCTGGACAAGACCGTGGTCGAGAAGATCGGCGACCCGCTCATGCACCTGGTGCGCAATGCCATGGACCATGGCATCGAGACGCCCGAGCAGCGCCTGGCCGCAGGCAAGCCGGCCCACGGCACGCTGACGCTCAATGCCTTCCACGACTCCGGCAACATCGTCATCACAGTGCAGGACGACGGCGCCGGGCTGGCGCGCGAGCGCATCCTGGCCAAGGCCCGCGAACGGGGTCTGGTCGGTGCGCAGCAGCAGCTCAGCGATGCCGAGGTCCATGCCCTGATCTTCGAACCCGGCTTCTCCACCGCCGAGCAGGTCACCAACCTGTCCGGCCGGGGCGTGGGCATGGACGTGGTCCGCCGCAACATCAGCGCGCTGCGCGGCTCGGTCGAGATCCAGAGCCAGCCCGGCGCCGGCACCCGCATCCTGGTGCGCCTGCCCCTCACCCTGGCCATCATCGACGGCTTCCTGGTCGAGGCCGGCGGCCAGACCTTTGCCCTGCCGCTCGAGATGATCGAGGAGTGTGTGTCCTACAGCGCCGAGCCGGGCCACGACTACACCAACCTGCGCGGCGAGGTGCTGCCCTTCATCCGCCTGCGCGAGGTCTTCGGCCTGCGCGGCGCCGCCACGCGCAGCCAGAACATCGTCGTGCTCCAGCACGGCGAGCAGCGTGCCGGCCTGGTGGTGGACCGCCTGCTGGGCGAGTTCCAGACCGTCATCAAGCCGCTCGAACCCATGTTCGCGCACGTCAAGTGCATCAGCGGCTCGACCATCCTGGGCAGCGGCGACGTCGCCCTCATCCTCGACGTGCCGGCGCTGGTGCAGCGCGCCATCCAGGCGGAGTACCAGCACACGCGGCGCAGGTCGGCGTCGATCCTGGAGGTGGCATGACCCAGGACGAAGCCTTGTCCCTGCCCCGCCTCAGCCACGGTCCGCCCCACGCGGGCGTCCGCCCCTGATCCTTCGTGCGGCCTCCTTCCTGCCGCGCTGTGCTTACCCCCCACTCCATCCAGGAGTCATCCATGTTCAAGAACCTCAAGATCGGCTTGCGCCTCGGCCTGGGATTTGCCCTGGCCTTGATGGTGCTCGCGCTCATCGCGGTCGTCGGCGTGCTGCGCATCGCCGAGCTGCAAGACGACGTCCACGGCCTGGTCAAGGACAAGATGGTCAAGACCAGGCAGGCCAACGACATCATCGACAACATCAACCAGGTGGGTCGTTCCCACCGCAACATCCTCATCCTGAAGAACGAGGACATCACGCGCACCGAGATGGAGAAGATCGTCAGCGCGCGCAAGGCAGTGACCGAAGACTTTGCCGCGCTCGACAAGTTCAGCTACGGCGACAAGGGCAAGGCCCACCTCGATGCTGCCAAGCAGGCACGCAAGTCGTATGTCGACGCCTCGCTCAAGATCGAGGAGATGGTCAAGCTCAAGCAATGGGACGAGGCCGTGCGCTTCTTCGCCAGCGACTACCGGCCGACCTTCACGGCCTATGCCAAGGAGATGACCGAATTCATCGACTACCAGACCGAGCTGTCCGAACAGGTGGGCGCAGACGCTGCGGCGCTGGCCAGCAGTTCACGCACCCTGCTCCTCGTGCTGGCCGCTGCCGGCGTGTTGGTGAGCCTGGTGCTGGCTTGGGTCATCACCCGCTCCATCACCCAGCCCGTCAACCGCGTGGTCGAGGCCGCGCGCAAGATGGCCAAGGGCGACTTCGCCTTCGAACTCAAGTCCGACGCTCAGGACGAGGTCGGCGAGGTGGTGCGTGCCGTCGAATCGGTGCAGTCCGCCGTGCGCCACCTGGTCGACGATGCTGGCCTGCTCAGCAAGGCCGCGGTGGAAGGGCGCCTGGCCACCCGCGCGGACGCCAGCAAGCACGAGGGTGACTACCGCGCCGTCGTCAAGGGTGTCAACGACACGCTCGACGCCGTGATCGGCCCGCTCAACGTCTCGGCTCGCTACGTCGAGGAGATCTCGCGCGGTGCCATCCCGGCCAAGATCACCGACACCTACAACGGTGACTTCAACACCATCAAGAACAACCTCAACACCTGCATCGACGCGCTCAACGGCCTGATCGCCGAGATGAACACCATGTCGGCCCAGCACGATGCGGGCGACATCGACGTGCGCATCAACGAGGCGCGCTTCCAGGGCGCCTACGCGACGATGGCCAAGGGCGTGAACGAGATGGTCTTCGGCCACATTGCCGTGAAGAAGAAGGCCATGGCCTGCATCAAGGAGTTCGGCGAGGGCAACTTCGACGCACCGCTGGAACGTTTCCCGGGCAAGAAGGCCTTCATCAACGACACCATCGAGCAGGTGCGCGGCAACATCAAGGCGGTGCATGCCGACACGGTGGTGCTGATCAAGGCTGCTGCCGTGGGCGAACTCGACACGCGCGCCGACGCCAGCAAGTACAAGGGCGGCTGGAAGGAGCTGGTGCAGGGTGTCAACGACACCATCAGCAACATCGTCGGGCCGCTCAACGTGACGGCGGACTATGTGGACAAGGTGGCCAAGGGCGTGATCCCGCCGGTCATCACCACCGACTACAAGGGCCAGTACAACGTCATCAAGACCAACCTCAACGCCATGGTCAGGATGATGAGCGAGCTGCTGGCGCAGACCGACATCATCATCAAGGCGGCGGCCGACGGCGAGCTGGACAGGCGCGCCAATGCCGAGCTCTTCGTGGGCGGCTGGAAGCAGCTGGTGACGGGCGTGAACGAGACGGTGACCAACATCGTCAATCCGCTCAACGTGACGGCCGACTACGTCGACCGCATCGCCAAGGGCGACGTGCCCCCGCCCATCACCACGGTCTACAAGGGCCAGTACAACGTCATCAAGACCAACCTGAACGCCTGCATAGCCGCCACCAACCAGCAGGCCAGGGCGGCGCAGATGATCTCGCGCGGCGACCTCAGCGCCGAGGTCAAGGTGCGTTCCGAGAACGACGTGCTGGCCAAGGCCCTGATCGACGTGACGCGGGCCATCAACGCCCTGGTGGGGGATGCCACCTACCTCTCGCAGGCCACCGTGGCCGGCAAGCTCGATGCGCGCATCGACGCCGCCCGCCACCAGGGCGACTACGCCAAGGTGGTGCAGGGCCTCAACCAGGTGATGGTGGCGGTCAACACGCCGGTGGACGAACTGCGCGGCGTGCTGGGCGGCATGGAGTCCGGTGACCTCACCGGCTCGATGAAGCGCAGCTATGAAGGCACCTGGGACGAGCTCAAGACCGCCGTGAACAACATGGTGAAGAAGCTCTCGCAGGTGGTGGCCGACGTGAACGCGGGTGCTCAGGCGCTCTCCAGCGCCTCCGAGCAGGTCAATGCCACGGCGCAGTCGCTCTCGCAGGCGGCCAGCGAACAGGCCGCGGGCGTGGAGGAAACCAGCGCCTCGATCGAGCAGATGACCAGTTCCATCGCCCAGAACAGCGAAAACGCCAAGGTCACCGAAAGCATGGCCAGCCAGGCCGCGCAGGACGCCGCGGCGGGCGGCCAGTCGGTCGATGCCACGGTCAAGGCGATGAAGGAGATCGCCAAGAAGATCGTCATCATCGACGACATCGCCGCGCAGACCAACCTGCTGGCGCTCAACGCGGCCATCGAGGCAGCGCGGGCCGGTGAACACGGCAAGGGCTTCGCGGTGGTGGCGGCCGAGGTGCGCAAGCTGGCCGAGCGCAGCCAGGTGGCGGCGCAGGAGATCGGCGAGGTGGCGGGCTCAAGCGTCGAACTGGCCGAACAGGCCGGCAAGCTGCTCGAGCAGATCGTGCCGGCCATCCGCAAGACCAGCGACCTGGTGCAGGAGATCGCCGCGGCCAGCAACGAGCAGTCGAGCGGCGTGGGCCAGATCAACACCGCGGTGAGCCAGCTCAACCAGACCACGCAGCAGAACGCCTCGAGCTCCGAGGAACTTGCCGCCACGGCTGAGGAGATGAGCGGCCAGGCCGAGCAGCTGCAGCAGACCATGGCCTTCTTCAAGCTGGACGGCATGGGCGAGGCCCAGCACCGCAAGGCGGCCGAGCGGGTCATCCGGCGCGCCTCGGTCCGTGCGGCGGAAAGTGGCTCGCCCGGCAAGGCGGCTGGCGGAACCTTCAAGCCCATGACGGCGGCCACGGCCAGCGCCATCGACGAAGACAAGTTCGTCAAGTTCTGAACCGGGAGCGCTCCATGAACGCGTCAATCCCAGACAGCCCGACGGTCGCTGCCACCCCGGTGAGCGCGACCGGGGCCGCAGGCGCCGGTCCGGCGGCCACCACCGCCGTGCCCCAGCAGTACCTCACCTTCCTGCTGGGCGGTGAGGCCTATGCGATGGACATCCTGCGCATCAAGGAGATCATCTGGTACGGCGGCGTGACCGAGGTGCCCATGATGCCGGCCTGCATCCGCGGGGTGATCAACCTGCGCGGCGCCGTGGTGCCGGTGATGGACCTCTCCACCCGCTTCGGCCGGTCCTCCACGCCGCGCAGCAAGAGCACCTGCGTGGTCATCATCGAGAGTGACCATGGCGGCGACCGCCTCAAGATGGGCGTGGTGGTGGATGCCGTGCAGGCGGTGCTGGAGATCCCGGCCAGCGAGATCGAGCCCGCACCCAGCTTCGGCAGCAAGATACGCAGCGACTTCATCGCCGGCATCGGCAAGGTGAATGGCCGCTTCGTCATCGTGCTCAACCCGGCGACGGTGCTCTCGCGCGAGGAGATCGGCGCCATGGGCCAGCTGGCCATGGCCCAGGAGGAGGCGGTGGCGGCATGAGCAGCCGACGCCGACCTTGTCCGCGGACGATGCTGGCCTTGGCTCTCGCCTCGGCCAGGGCCTCTTGAGTTCCCCATGAGCCTGACCCACACCCCGACCCCCCTGCTGCAGCTGAGCCGGGCCGAATTCGGCGGGGTGCGGGACTTCATGCTGGCCCGCACCGGCGTGAGCCTGAGCGAGCAGAAGCAGGCCCTGATCTGCGGCCGCCTGGCGCGGCGCATCGCCGACCTGGGGCTCACCAGCGTGGCCGACTACCTCAAGCTGCTGGGGGGCGCGGATGCGGGCGAGGAGGTGCAGCAGGCCATCAACCTGCTCACCACCAACGAGACCCACTTCTTCCGCGAGGCCCAGCACCTGGACTTCCTGCGCCGGCAATTGCCGGCCCTGCAGCGGCCCGGGCAGACCCTGAGGGTGTGGAGTGCCGCCTGCTCCAGCGGCGAGGAGCCCTACAGCCTGGCCATGGTGCTGGCCGAGACCCTGGGCCTGAGCGGCTGGGAGGTGCTGGGCACCGACATCAGCAGCCAGGTGCTGCGGCGTGCGGTGCAGGCGGTCTATCCGCTGGAGCGGGCCCGCCAGATGCCCGCGGCCAGCCTGCAGCGCTGGTGCCGCCGTGGCCGCGACGAGTTCGACGGCCAGTTCCTGGTCAACCGGGAACTGCGCGAGCGGGTGCGCTTTGGCCTGCTCAACCTGAACGCGCCCCTGCCCCAGCTGGGGCGGTTCCAGCTCATCTTCCTGCGCAACGTGATGATCTACTTCGACGACGCCACGCGCCTGGCCGTGCTCAACCGCGTGCTGGCTCAGCTGGAGCCCGGCGGCTATCTGGTCATCGGCCGTTCGGAGAGCCTGCACGGCCTGGGCCTCAGGCTCGAGGGCGTGGAGCCGGCCATCTACCGCAAGCCATGACGGGGCAGCGCTGACCATGGCCGTGACCCCGCCCAAGCCGGCCACCCGAGCCACCCTGGCCTATACCGATGCCGGGCCGGTGCCCACCGAGGGGCTGGCCGTGGCGCCCATCGAGGTCTTCGTCCAGCCGGGCGATCTCTTCGTGGGTGACGACAGCTTCCGGCCGCGCACCCTGCTGGGCTCCTGCGTGTCCATCACGCTGTGGCACCCGGCCAGCCGGCGCGGCGGCCTGTCGCACTTCCTGCTGCCCAACCGTGGCCAGGGCGGGCCGGAGGCGCCGAGGTCCCAGGCCGGGCCGGGCAGCCTGACCACCCGGCCCGATTCGGCGCTGGATGCCCGCTATGGCGACGAGGCCCTGGAGCTGATGCTGCGCCAGCTGCGCCAGCAGGGCATCGCGGCCAGCCAGCTCCAGGCCAAGATCTTCGGTGGCGGCGACATGTTCCCCGACCAGGCCCAGAGCGGGCGCATGCAGGTCGGCCGCCGCAATGGCCTGGCCGCGCGGGCGTTGCTGGAGGAGGCGTCCATCCGCGTCGTCTCGGCCAGCCTGTTCGGCATCGGCCACCGACAGGTCATCTTCGACCTGGGCAGCGGTGATGTGTGGGTGCACCAGGTGCGACCCGCCGGGCTGGCCGGGCTGGCCGACAAGATGCGCCGCAGCCAGTGAGGCAAGCATGGCAGCCATCAGCGTGATGATCGTGGACGACTCGGCCGTGGTGCGAGAGGTCGTCTCCGGCCTGCTGGCCACCGACCCCGGCATCGAGGTGCTGTGCGCCGTGGCCGACCCCATCCTGGCCATGCGGCGCATGGCGCTGCGCTGGCCCGACGTGCTGGTGCTGGACATCGAGATGCCGCGCATGGACGGCCTGACCTTCCTGCGCAAGATCATGGCCGAGCGGCCCACGCCGGTGGTCATCTGTTCCACGCTGACCGAGGCTGGCACGCAGACGGCCGTGGCGGCCCTGGCGGCCGGTGCCGTGGCCATCATCACCAAGCCCAAGATCGGGCTCAAGCAGTTCCTGGCCGACTCGGCGCGCGAGATGTGCACCACCGTCAAGGCCGCGGCCCATGCCCGCGTGCGTGCCACCCTGCCCGGCGTGACGGAGAAACACAGCGCCGACGTGGTGCTGCCCAGCCCCACGCGCGATGCGCCGGGCGTGGCCGGCCCAGCCATGCTGCAGACCACCGAACGGGTGGTGGCCATCGGCACCTCCACCGGCGGCACCCAGGCGCTGGAACAGGTGCTCACGGCCCTGCCGCGGGTCAGCCCCGGGCTGGTCATCGTGCAGCACATGCCCGAACACTTCACCGCCGAGTTCGCCCGCCGGCTGGACAGCCTGAGCGAGATCGAGGTGCGCGAGGCGCGCAGCAACGACCGCGTGCTGCCCGGCCTGGCCCTGGTCGCCCCGGGCGGGCGACACATGCTGCTGCATCGCACCGGCGCCCAGTACCTGGTGGAGGTGCGCGACGGCCCGCCGGTGAACCGCCACAAGCCCTCGGTCGACGTGTTGTTCCGCTCCACCGCCCAGGCCGCCGGCGCCAAC
>JBJOKP010000062.1:0-8747 GCA_046046045.1 Pseudomonadota bacterium
CTGCCTTCGTCGGCCAGCGACTTCAGTGCCGCCACCACGATGTAGTGGCGGTTGATCTCGAAGTGCTCGCGCAGCTTGCTGCGGAAATCGCTGCGGCCGAAGCCGTCGGTGCCCAGCACCTTGTAGCTCTGGCCCTTGGGGATGAAGGCGCGGATCTGCTCGGCGTAGTTCTTCATGTAGTCGGTCGAGGCCACCACCGGGCCGGGCTGGCTGGCCAGTTGCTCGGTCACGTAGGGCACGACCGGAGCCGCCTCGGGGTTGAGCAGGTTGTGGCGCTCGGCGGCCTGGCCGTCACGCGCCAGCTCGTTGAAGCTGGGGCAGCTCCACACATTGGCGCTCACGCCCCAGTCGGTGGCCAGCAGCACGCGGGCGGCCATGCTTTCGCGCAGGATGGTGCCCGAGCCCAGCAGGTTCACCGTGGGGGCGCCCTTGCTGCCCGAACCGGGCTCCAGCAGGTACATGCCCTTGATGATCTGCTCCTCCGTGCCGGCACGCAGGCCAGGCATGGGGTAGTTCTCGTTCAGCAGGGTCAAGTAGTAGAAGACGTTCTCCTGCTTCTCCACCATGCGCTTCAGGCCGTGCTGCATGATGACGCCGACCTCGTGCGCGAAGGTCGGGTCGTAGCTGATGCAGTTGGGGATGGTGCCGGCCAGGATGTGGCTGTGGCCGTCCTCGTGCTGCAGGCCTTCGCCGTTGAGCGTGGTGCGGCCACTGGTGCCGCCCAGCAGGAAGCCACGCGCCTGCATGTCGCCGGCGGCCCAGGCCAGATCACCGATGCGCTGGAAGCCGAACATCGAGTAGTACACGTAGAACGGGATCATGATCCGGTTCGAGGTGCTGTAGCTGGTGGCCGCGGCGATCCAGCTGCTCATGCCGCCGGCCTCGTTGATGCCTTCCTGCAGGATCTGGCCAGCCTTGTCTTCCTTGTAGTACATGACCTGGTCCTTGTCGACCGGCGTGTACTGCTGACCCAGCGGGTTGTAGATGCCGACCTGTCGGAACAGGCCTTCCATGCCGAAGGTGCGGGCTTCGTCGACCAGGATGGGCACCACGCGCGGGCCGATGGCCTGGTCACGCAGCAGCTGGGTCAGGAAGCGCACATAGGCCTGGGTGGTGCTGATCTCGCGGCCCTCGGCCGTGGGTTCGAGCACGCTCTTGAAGGTCTCGAGCGAAGGCACGGTGAAACTCTCGTCGGCCTTGGTGCGGCGGTGCGGCAGGTAGCCGCCCAGGGCCTGGCGGCGCTCGTGCAGGTAGCGCATCTCCGGCGTGTCGTCGGCCGGCTTGTAGAACGGGATCCTGGCCAGTTCGCTGTCGGGGATGGGGATGTTGAAGCGGTCGCGCATGTAGCGCACATCCTCGTCCGTCAGCTTCTTGGTCTGGTGCACGGTGTTCTTGCCTTCACCGGCCTTGCCCATGCCGAAGCCCTTGACGGTCTTGATCAGCAGCACCGTGGGCTGGCCCTTGTGCTTGACCGCGCGGTCATAGGCCGCATAGACCTTCTGCGGGTCATGGCCGCCGCGCTTGAGGTTCCAGATGTCGTCGTCGCTCATGTGGGCGACGAGTTCCAGGGCCTTGGGATCGCGGCCGAAGAAGTGCTTGCGCACATAGGCGCCGTCATTGGCCTTGAAGGCCTGGTAGTCGCCGTCCAGGGTCTCGGCCATGATCTTGCGCAGCGCGCCGGTCTTGTCGCGCGCCAGCAGCGGGTCCCAGCCCGAGCCCCAGAGCAGCTTGATGACGTTCCAGCCCGAGCCGCGGAACTCGCCTTCGAGCTCCTGGATGATCTTGCCGTTGCCGCGCACCGGGCCGTCCAGTCGCTGCAGGTTGCAGTTGACAACGAAGATCAGGTTGTCGAGGTTCTCGCGCGCCGCCAGGCCGATGGCGCCCAGGCTTTCGGGTTCGTCCATCTCGCCGTCGCCGCAGAAGACCCAGACCTTGCGGTTTTCGGTGTTGGCGATGCCGCGGGCATGCAGGTACTTGAGGAAACGTGCCTGGTAGATGGCCATCAGCGGGCCCAGGCCCATGCTGACGGTGGGGAACTGCCAGAACTCGGGCATCAGCTTGGGATGCGGGTAGCTGGAGAGGCCCTTGCCGTCCACCTCCTGGCGGAAGTTGAGCAGCTGCTCTTCGGTCAGCCGGCCTTCCAGGAAGGCGCGGGCGTAGACGCCGGGCGCCACATGGCCTTGGATGTAGATGCAGTCGCCGCCGTGGTCGGCGCTTTCGGCATGCCAGAAGTGGTTGAAGCCCGCGCCGAACATGTGGGCCAGCGAGGCGAAGGAGCCGATGTGGCCGCCCAGGTCGCCACCGTCATCCGGGTTGTGGCGGTTGGCCTTGACCACCATGGCCATGGCGTTCCAGCGCATGTAGGCGCGCAGGCGCTCCTCGATCTCGATGTTGCCGGGGCAGCGCGCCTCCTGGTCGGTCGGGATGGTGTTGACGTAGGCCGTGTTGGCGGAAAAGGGCAGATCCACGCCGGACTGCCGCGCATGGTCAACCAGCTGCTCGATCAGGAAGTGGGCGCGTTCGGCCCCTTCGGTGCCGATGACGGCGGCCAGGGCATCCAGCCACTCGCGCGTCTCCTGGCTGTCGGTGTCGTGGGCCGCCGGATCGAGGCGGCCGGCTTCGGGCATTGCGGACATGGAACGGTCTCCTCAGGCCCCCTCTTGGGGCGTTCGTGTCAGGACGGGCGCGAGTCTCCCACAATGTCCCTGTAATTCCAAATGGTGCAGGTACATTTTATTATGTGAAATTCAAGGGTAGACGCCAGTCCGGCACACGGCCTGGGCCCTGGGGCGCCACGGATAATCCGGGCCATGTTCGCCCTCACGGATTCGATCCAGCGCCTGCGCCGCCTGGCTGCCTCACGCTGGCGCCGCCTGTCACCTGCCCGTCAGGACCGCGTGGCCACCATGGCCCCGCTGACCTCGGTCCTGCTCTTCCTGGCGGCCATCATTGCCGCCTTCTGGTATCTGCGTAACGAGGAGGTGGAACGCGAGATCGAGTCGGTCAAGCGGGATGCCGAGATCGTCCAGCAGCAGATGCGCCTGCGCCTGGTGGATAACCAGGAGCAGTTCACCCGCATGACCCGCGAACTCGTGGCGCGCGGCCTGGATGCCCAGGGCGTGCGCAACCAGGCCGCCGCCATCCTGCGCACCCGGCCGGAGATCGTCGCCATCAGCTGGCATGCCGGCGCCGGCCATGTGCTGGCCCGCCACGAATCCCTCGACCTGCCCGAAGCCAGCAGCGGTCCCACCCCGCCGCCTGCCCGCCCCGCCGGCGAGAAGCAGCCGCGCGAGACCGGCTTCAACGATGCGCGCGACCTACGCCAGCCGGCCTATTCCACGCCCATGCGGCGGCCCGATGGCATCTATGTCATCCGCATGCACCTGCCGCTGATCGACCATGGCGCCTTCGTCGGCACCCTGGCGGTGGACTATTCGCTGGAGGCGCTGCTGCGCTACTTCGTGCCGGCCGACGTCTCGCGCCGCCACGTGATGAGCCTGGTGGACGACACCGGCGCCTCGCTGGCCTCCACCATGGACGCCCTGCCGCGCAAGAGCGCCTCGGCCATGGTCTACGGCGTGCCCTTCGCACCGGTAGGCCACGGCCTGGTGCTGCGCGGCGAGGGCTACCGCACCTCCATCGGCCTGATCGGCAACACCCTGTTCTGGATGGTGGTGGCCCTGTCGGTGCTGACGGTGTGGATGCTGCTGGGCACCTGGCGCCACATGCAGCGACGCAGCCAGATCCAGGGCGCCCTGGTGCAGGAGACCAACTTCCGCCGCGCCATGGAGAACTCCATGCTCACCGGCATGCGGGCCATGGACCACGAAGGTCGCATCACCTACGTGAACCCGGCCTTCTGCGCCATGACGGGCTTCAGCGAGGCCGAGCTCATCGGCCGCCTTCCGCCCTACCCCAACTGGCCGCCCGACCGCATGGAGGAGAACACCCGCCTGCTGCAGCAGGAGCTGGCCGGGCGCAGCCCGCCGGGCGGCTTCGAGGTGCGCATCCAGCGCAAGGACGGCACGCAGTTCGACGCCCGCATGTACGTCTCGCCGCTGATCGATGCACGCGGCCAGCAGACCGGCTGGATGACCTCGATGACCAACATCACCGAGGCCAAGCGCGTGCGCGACCAGTTGAGCGCCGCGCATGAACGGTTCACCACCGTGCTGGAAGGGCTGGACGCGGCCGTCTCGGTGCTGTCGGTGCAGCAGGGTGAACTGCTGTTCGCCAACCGCAGCTACCGGCTCTGGTTCGGTGCCGATCCGGCCTGGCATTCGCGCCTGGCCGGCCTGCCGCCCACCACCCATCTGCGGCCCGATGGCGACGATCCGGTCGACGGCCTCTCCGGCCTGCCCACCAGCGAGATCACCGATGTGGGCGCGGACTCCCGCGAGGTCGAGGTCGAGGCCCTCAACAAGTGGTTCGACGTGCGTGCGCGCTACGTGCAGTGGACCGATGGCCGCCTGGCCCAGATGCTGATCGCCACCGACATCACCCAGCGCCGCCGGGTGGAGGAACAGGTGGCCCAGCAGGTCGAGCGGGCCCAGGTCACCAGCCGCCTGGTCACCATGGGCGAGATGGCCAGTTCGGTGGCGCATGAGCTGAACCAGCCGCTCACCGCCATCAGCAACTACTGCACCGGCATGATCTCGCGGCTCAAGAGCGGCAACATCGTCGAGGCCGACCTCATCGCCGCGCTGGACAAGACCGCGCGCCAGGCCCACCGGGCCGGCCAGATCATCCACCGCATCCGCGCCTTCGTGAAGAAGAGCGAGCCGCAGCGCCAGGCCGCCAAGGCCAGCGACATCGTCGAGGACGCGGTGGAGCTGGCCGGCATCGAACTGCGCCGCCGCAACGTGGCCATCCACAGCTATGTGGCCCAGCACCTGCCCCTGCTGCAGGTCGATCCCATCCTGATCGAGCAGGTGCTGATGAACCTGCTCAAGAACGCGGCCGAGGCCATCGACAACGCCAAGATGCCGCCGGCCCGGCGCCGCATCGAGCTGCGCGTCTCGCCGAAATACGACGCCGAACACGGCGGCATGATCGAGTTCAGCGTCACCGATTCCGGTCCGGGCATCAAGGACGAGGTGATCTCCCGCCTGTACGAGGCCTTCTTCTCCACCAAGTCCGATGGTCTGGGCATCGGTCTTTCACTTTGCCGCTCCATCGTCGAGTCGCACCAAGGCCGGATCAAGGCCGAGAACCTCTACAATGGTGAGTCGAAAATCGGCTGCCGATTCACGGTAATCCTGCCCGTCTCAGCGGGGATGGAAATACTCAAACAAGCATTGCCCTCATGAGCCTGATTCCCAAAAAAGGTACCGTGTACATCGTCGATGACGACGAGGCCGTCCGTGATTCGCTGCAATGGCTGCTTGAAGGCAAGGACTACCGCGTCAAGTGCTTCGATTCGGCCGAGGCCTTCCTCTCCCGCTTCGACCCGCGCGAAGTGGCCTGCCTAATCGCCGACATCCGCATGGATGGCATGAGCGGCCTCGATCTGCAGGACCGCCTGCTGGAACGCAAGAGCCCCCTGCCCATCGTCTTCATCACCGGCCACGGCGACGTGCCCATGGCCGTGACCACGATGAAGAAGGGTGCCGAGGACTTCATCGAGAAGCCCTTCAAGGAAGACGAACTCGTCACCCTGGTGGAGCGCATGCTGGACCGCGCTCGCGTGGCCTTCTCCCACCACCAGGAGCAGGCCAGCCGCGACGCCCTGCTCTCGCGCCTCACCACGCGTGAGGCCCAGGTGCTGGAGCGCATCGTCGCCGGCCGCCTGAACAAGCAGATCGCCGACGACCTGGGCATCAGCATCAAGACGGTGGAGGCGCACCGCGCCAACATCATGGAAAAGCTCAACGCCAACACCGTGGCCGATCTGCTCAAGATCGCCCTGGGTGCCCAGGCCAAGGCCTGATCGCCAGCCTCGGACCAACCTCCCGATCTGAAAAGAAGCCGCTGACCAGCGGCTTTTTTCATTCCAGACTTCCAGCGTCACATCCTCCGGAGCCACTCATGACCGCCCAGCTCATCGACGGCAATGCCCTTTCGCGCCAGGTGCGCGCCGACGTCGCCGAACGCGCCGCCCGCCTGAAGGCCCGTGGCATCACCCCCGGCCTGGCCGTCATCCTGGTGGGCGAAAACCCGGCCAGCCAGGTCTATGTGCGCAACAAGGTCAAGGCCTGCGGCGAGGCCGGCCTGCATTCGGTGCTGGAGCAATACCCGGCCAGCATGAGCGAGGCCGAGCTGCTGGCCCGCATCGCTGCACTGAACGCCGATCCGGCCATCCACGGCATCCTGGTCCAGCTGCCCCTGCCCAAGCACATCGACGATCACCAGGTGATCGAAGCCATCTCGCCAGCCAAGGACGTGGACGGCTTTCACGTCTCCTCGGCCGGCGCGCTGATGGTCGGAGAGGCAAGTTTCAAGGCCTGCACGCCCTATGGCTGCATGAAGATGCTGGAGAGCATCGGCCTGGCTGACCTGCGCGGCAGACATGCGGTGGTCATCGGTCGCAGCAACATCGTGGGCAAGCCCATGGCCATGATGCTGCTGGCGGCCAACGCCACCGTCACGGTCTGCCACAGCGGCACGGCCGATCTCGCTGCCCATACCCGCCAGGCCGACGTGATCGTGGCCGCGGTGGGCAAGCGCAACGTGCTGACCGCCGACATGGTCAAGCCCGGCGCCGTGGTGATCGACGTGGGCATGAACCGCAAGGACGACGGCAAGCTCTGCGGCGATGTGGACTTCGACGGCGTCAAGGCCGTCGCCGGCTGGATCACCCCGGTGCCTGGCGGCGTGGGCCCCATGACCATCACCATGTTGCTGGTGAACACGCTGGAAGCGGCTGAGCGCGAGGCGGCGCAAGGCTGAACGCGGCATGGGCCGCATTCATCGCGGCCATAGCCAGGACCTTGAGCCAGGGCGCGAGTCGCGGACCACAATGGCCGCACCTCAAGATCAGGCCCCTCTGCTGCCGCACGCAGAGATGTTTCCCCTACCACGACGCCAGGCTGAACCGATGGATGCCATGACTGCCACCGACAACCCGCTGCTGAGCCCGTCTCCCCTGCCCCGCTTCGCCAGCATCCGGCCCGAGCATGTGGGCCCGGCCATCGAGCACCTGCTCGCCCTGGCCGACCAGGCGCTCGAGGCGGCGGTGGATCCGGCCACGCCGGCCGATTACGACCAGCTCTCGCTGACCCTGGGGGTGAGCAACGAGCGCCTGGGTCGGGCCTGGGGTGCCGTGAGCCACCTCAAGGGCGTGATGGACACGCCCGAGCTGCGGGCGGCCTACAACGCCATGCTGCCCAAGGTGACCGAGTACTACACCCGCCAGGGCGCTGACGAACGGCTCTACGCCAAATACAAGGCCATCCATCAAGCCACAGTCCAGGCCGCAGACCAGGCCAGCGCCGCCCCGGGGACAGGGCTGAGCCCGGCCCGGCGCCAGGTGCTGCACCATGCGCTGCGCGACTTCGTGCTATCGGGCGCCGAACTGCAGGGCGAGGCCAAGGCCCGCTTCGCCGCCATCCAGGAGCGCCTGGCCGAGCTGGCGCAGAAGTTTTCCGAACATGTGCTCGATGCCACCGACGGCTACAGCCTGAGCGTGGGCCGCGAGCGCCTGGCCGGTCTGCCCGAGGACGTGATCGCCGCCACCCGCGGCGAGGACGGCCAGCACACCCTGGGCCTGCACATGCCGGTCTACCTGCCGGTGATGCAATACGCCCAGGACCGCGCCCTGCGCCAGGAGCTCTACAGCGCCTACGTCACCCGTGCCAGCGAGCAGGGTCCGGCCGAGCGGGACAACACCGCGGTGATCGACGAGCTGCTGGCCCTGCGCCAGGAGGAGGCCACCCTGCTGGGCTACCGCAGCTATGCCGAGGTCTCCCTGGTGCCCAAGATGGCGCAGGACCCGGCCGAGGTGCTGCGCTTCCTGCGCGACCTGGCCGCCCGCGCCAAGCCCCATGGCGAGCAGGACCTGGCCGAGCTGCGCGAGTTCGCCGCCCGCGAGCTGGACCTCACCGACCTGCAGCCCTGGGACATCGCCTTTGCCGGCGAGAAGCTCAAGGAAGCCCGCTACGCCTACAGCGAGCAGGAGGTGAAGCGCTACTTCACCGAACCCACCGTGCTGGCAGGGCTGTTCCGCATCATCGAGACGCTGTTCGAGGTCAGCATCCGGCCCGACGAGGCCGAGGTCTGGCACGAGTCGGTGCGCTTCTTCCGCATCGAGCGCAGCCAGGGCGAGGGCCGGGCGCCGCGCCTGGTCGGCCAGTTCTACCTCGACCCCTATGCCCGCCCCGGCAAGCGCCCAGGCGCCTGGATGGACGATGTGCGCGGCCGCTGGCAGCGCCCGGACAACGGCGAGCTTCAGACGCCCGTGGCCCACCTGGTCTGCAACTTCACCGCCCCCGCCGGCCCCAGCCAGCCAGCCCTGCTCACGCATGACGAGGTGCAGACCCTGTTCCACGAGTTCGGCCACGGCCTGCACCACATGCTCACCCAGGTGGACGAACTGGGCGTCTCGGGCATCAGCGGGGTGGAATGGGACGCGGTCGAGCTGCCCAGCCAGTTCATGGAGAACTTCTGCTGGGAATGGGAGGTGTTGCGCCACATGACCGCCCATGTCGAGACCGGCGAGCCCCTGCCGCGCGCGCTGTACGACAAGATGATCGCGGCCAAGAACTTCCAGAGCGGCATGCAGACCCTGCGCCAGGTGGAGTTCGCCCTCT
>JBJOKP010000063.1:0-8648 GCA_046046045.1 Pseudomonadota bacterium
CTCATGGCCGGGCCGCGGGAGAGTCCGGAGACAGGACCGCAGTCCGACAGGCCTTGGTGCCAAAGGTTCCCGGCTGCCGGCCTCAGGGCTTGCGGCGTTCCAGCGCCAGTGCGAACTGACGCAGGGTGGCCGGAGGAACGTCCCCCACGGCGGTGATCCACCATTCGCCCAGGCGACGGGACAGGGCGTGGGTGGCGCCCATGGCCACCACCGGCTCCTGCTGGTGGATGCCCGGCCGATAGGGCTCGATGAACAGCGAGACATGGGTGAGTCCGTCGCTGAACACGGCCTGGAGCACGCTCGGCACAGACGGTTCGCCGCCAGCACCGGGGCCGGGTGGAGGGGGCGGTGGCATCGGGCCCGGCGCCTGTCCGGGCCGCAGTCCCGCTGACCCGTCCGGTGGTGCGCCAGGGGACAGCCCCTGGCTGAGACCAGATCCCTGGCCGGCCATGGGCGGCGGTGGACGGTGTGGGTGAGGCGGCGGCTCGGGCAGCAGGCGCTGCACACATTGCACCGGCTTGAAACCGGCGACGGGGAGCTTGAGTGCCCAGCCCTCGCGCTCCAGGTCGGCGTCCACCATGCGGCTGCGCACGACGCGGTAGCCGTCCAGCCGGTTCATCTCGGCCTGCAGCTGGGGATAGGGCACACGTGCAGCGAGCTGCAGTTCCGAAAAGGCGGCGGACTCCAGCACCTCGCCGCGCTCGTTCACCATGTCAGCCCGCAGCAGCAGACCGGAGCTCCGGTCCAGCCACCAGCGCTGCATGAAGCGGGCACTGTCACGGGGCCGCAGGTTGTAGACCTGGGCGTCCAGGCCGGCCACGCGGTCCTCGCCGCCCGGAACGACCTCGTACATCTCGAGCGCGCCGGGGCCGTCGGTGGCAAGGGCCGACGGAAAGCCGCGAACGCCGGCCGCTGGCTCGATGGAGACCCGGCGCGATCCGGGCCAGAAGATGCGGACCTGGTCCTTCTGCCGGTAGACCCGCCGCCGCTGGCCGTCCAGGGATTCGATGCGCTCGATGTCGGTGCCGCCGTCGCTGGCCCGGGCGATGCGGGAACTGCTCATGGCCCCGGCCGCCGTGATGACAAAGGTGCCAGCGTAGTTGCGGATGCGCCGGGCATCGTCCAGGCGCCGCAGCAGGGCCGCCGTGTCACCGGCCAGGCCAGCCGTCATGCCAGCAGCGGCACCCGTGCCAGTTGCCAAGCCTGAGGGGGCCGGGCCGCCACCATGGGCAGTGCTGCCGGGTCCGACGGAGAGGCCAGGACCGGTCGGTGCCGCAGGAGAGCCCGCACCGGAAATGCCGCCAGCACCGCCGCCCGGGCCGGTGTTGCCCGTTCCGCCGCTACCACCTCCCGGCCCGGCCGCGAGGGCCAGACCCGTGAACAGCAGGGCCAGGACGGTGGCGAGCAGGGTCAAGGCGGCGCGGGTTGCGATGCCAGGCAGAGCCCGGAGCACTCGGGCGGAGCCGACCCATCCTTGCGGCAAGGCGGCTGCGATGATCGGCTGGCCAGACAAGGGCCCGGGGCAGTTCAGCACTGGCACAAGGCGGGTGGGAGCGTGGGGGCGAAGGCGGGATCGGGTCATCTGGACCAAGGCGATCGTGGCGTGGCAGCGGGGGTCAGCGTTCCGGGCTGACCTCGAAGGCCACGCTGCGCAACTGAGCAGACGCCGGCATGCGTTGCTGGAACTGCTGGTGGGCCGCCAGATAGCCGTCGATGCGAGTGGCCTGCGCCTGGTCCAGGGGAAGTTGGCGCACCGGGGTGAGCTCGGGCAGGTTGTTGATGGCGAGCCCGTCCTGTCCCGGGGACTGGCTGGAACTGGTCATCACCACCAGTCCACCCACGAGGGCGACACCGGCGGCGATACCAGCGGGCATGCTCCAGCGCCGCCAAAGCTGACGTTGCCGCAGACTGCTACCCGGCTGAGGCTGGGCCCGCAGGGGCAGCACGTTCTGCGGCCGGGTTGCATCGGTGGCGTCAGCACTGGCACCAGTTTCCACCGGTGCGTGCGGCGTGCGGCCACCCAGGCCAATGTCCGCACCCGCGGCAATCGTCGCGCCGGCGTATGCATGGGGCGGCGCTTCGGTCAGCAGGCGGGTGCGGAGCTGGTCCAGCCAGAGGGCATCACCCTGGCGGCTGCCGACCGCCTGGGCGAGGTCGGCCGAGCGCAGCACCTCGCCCACCAGGTGATAGTCGCGCCAGCGCCGCCGCACTTCCGCATCGGCCTGCCAGGCGGCCAGGCCGCGGACGAGGGTCGCCTCATCAGTCTCGCCGTCACAGAGGGCGGACAACTCCTGGCCGTCGAACTGCAGATCGGCGAGCAGCAGGGGGTCGGCCAACGACGTGACAGGACGGCCATGGGCTGGGCCGGAAGTGGAAGACATGGCGGACGCTCCGGGGTCGGACAGCATGGGCACACAGGGGACTCGGGTCACCAGCGTCGACCCTTGGGGGTGTCGAGCAGGGGACGCAGACGGTGGGCGATGGCCTCGCGGGCACGGAAGATGCGCGATCTCACCGTGCCAATGGGGCAGTCCATCGCCGTGGCGATTTCTTCGTAGCTCAGCCCTTCGATCTCGCGCAGCACGATGGCTTGGCGCAGGTCTTCGGGCAGGGCGTCGATGGCGGCGTTCACGGTGCGGGCGATCTCCCGGCTGGCCAGCACGGCCTCGGGGGTTTCGACATCGCTTAGTTCACGTTCCAGCGGGGAAGTTTCATCCTCGTCGCTGTGGGCGGCGAGGGCGGATTCGGTGATGACCGGATCGCGCCGCATGTCGGCCAGCGCCTTCTTGGCGGTGTTCACCGCGATGCGGTAAAGCCAGGTGTAGAAGGCGCTTTCACCGCGGAACTGGGCCAGGGCCCGGTAGGCGCGGATGAAGGTCTCCTGGGCGATGTCGGGCACCAGATCGGTGTCGCGCACCAGCCGGCCGATGAGGCGTTCGATGCGGCGCTGGTACTTCACCACCAGCATCTCGAAAGCCTGCACCTCGCCGCGCTTGGCGCGTTCGATCAGGGCGGCATCGGCATCTACGGTCATGGAGTGGGCAGGGGTGGACGCGGGAAATATAGCGCGCGCCTCAGCGCCAGCCAGGTCTCGGGGTGGTCATGTCGGGACAGGGCCAGCCAGCCAGCGTGGCGGATGTCACCGGCGCTTGGGTCTGGCAGGCTGTGCACCTCAAGCAGCAGCCAGGTCTGCAGGTCCAGACGCAGGCGCAACTCGACCGGGATGCCGTCATCCGCGGTTGCCCGGTCGCCGAGAAGACGCCATGCCCGGCCGTCCCACGCCAGCGCCGAGCCGTGGAGGCGGCTGGGCGTCGAGACCGGCGTGGCCGTGGTGGCGGTCCGCCTTCGTGGCAGCAGGTGCCGCCAGGGTATCGGCCGCAGGTGACCGGGTCGACGCACGATGTGCCAGAGCCGCAGTCCTGCCACCAGGATCAGCATCCAGGCCAGCACGGCAGCGAGGGTGACCCCGGGCAGGTCTGCCACTGACTCGGCCTGGATGGCCTGCCAGTGGGCCCACCACCAGAGCAGGATGAGCAGGGCCGCGCCCACGCTCGCCAGGCTCACCACCCAGGCGCCGAGCCTGTCCGGCACAAGCTCGAGGCGCAGGGGCGGCGGGCCGTGGTGCATCGAAGTCAGACCTGGAATGAGCGACGCCGCCGGACCGGCAGGTCGGGCGGCGTCGAAGGCCGGGGGGCGGCGAGGCTCAGACCCGCTTGAAGACCAGCGAGCCGTTGGTGCCGCCGAAGCCGAAGTTGTTCTTCAGCGCGGCGTCGATGCGCATCTCGCGCGCCGTGTTGGCGCAGTAGTCGAGATCACATTCCGGATCCTGGTTGAGCAGGTTGATGGTCGGCGGCGAGATCTGGTGATGGATGGCCAGCACCGTGAACACCGACTCGATGCCGCCCGCGCCGCCCAGCAGGTGGCCGGTCATGGACTTGGTCGAGTTCACCACCAGCTTCTTCGCCGCATCACCGAAGGCCAGCTTGATGGCATTGGTCTCGTTGATGTCGCCCAGCGGCGTGGAGGTGCCGTGGGCGTTGACGTACTGGATCTCGTCGGCATTGACGCCGGCGTTGCGCAGCGCGCCCAGCATGGAACGCTTGGGGCCGTCCACGTTCGGTGCCGTCATGTGGTACGCGTCACCGCTCATGCCGAAGCCGGACAGCTCGGCGTAGATCTTGGCACCGCGCTTCTTGGCATGTTCGTACTCTTCGAGCACCATCGCGCCACCGCCTTCGCCGAGCACGAAGCCGTCGCGGTCCTTGTCCCAGGGACGCGAGGCGGCCGCCGGGTCATCGTTGCGCGTGGACAAGGCGCGGGCGGCGGCGAAGCCGCCGATGCCCAGCGGAGACACCGTGCCTTCGGCGCCACCGGCGATCATGACGTCGGCGTCGCCGCAGTCGATCAGGCGGGCGGCCATGCCTATGCTGTGCAGGCCCGTCGTGCAGGCCGTCACCATCGCCAGGTTGGGGCCCTTGTAGCCGCAGAGGATGGAGACGTGGCCCGAGATCATGTTGATGATCGAGGCCGGCACGAAGAAGGGCGAGATGCGCCGTGCACCGCGGGCGGTGTATTCGACGTGGGTCTGCTCGATCATCGGCAGGCCGCCGATGCCCGAACCCACCATCACGCCGATGCGCTCGGCTTCTTCCTCGCCCAGGGCAGCGCCTTCCGGCAGCCCGGCGTCGCGCACGGCCTGCAGGGCCGAGGCAATGCCGAAGTGGATGAATGCATCCATGTGCCGCGCTTCCTTGGCAGGGATGTAGTCATCGATCTTGAAGCCCTTGACCTCGCCGGCGAAACGCACGCTGAGGTTGGCGGGGTCGAAGCGTGTGACGTTGGCAATGCCGGAACGGCCTGCGAGCAGATTGCTCCAGGATTCATCCACGGTGTTGCCGACCGGGGTCACCAGACCCAGGCCGGTCACGACGATGCGGCGGCGCGTCATGTTTCTGGAACGCTCTTGACCTGTGGCCGCCGGCCTCAGGTGTTCGACGCCTTGCTGGCGTAGTCGATGGCGAGCTGGACGGTGGTGATCTTCTCGGCCTCTTCGTCCGGAATCTCGATGCCGAATTCGTCTTCCAGGGCCATGACCAGTTCGACGGTGTCGAGCGAGTCCGCGCCCAGATCGGCCACGAAAGCCTTTTCGTTGGTGACTTCGGCTTCGGCCACGCCGAGTTGCTCGGCAATGATCTTCTTGACGCGGGTTTCGATGTCGCTCATGACGCTCCTCCGGGAGGTGTTCAAAAAAACAGCCTGCGATTCTACGGGGTGCGGCAACGTTGTTACCGCGATGTATCCGCAGCGTCGATGCAGGGCGGGCGACGCTGCGGTGCAGTGATGGGGGCGGGTGGCCTCAGTTCATGAACATGCCGCCATTGACGTGCAGTTCCGTGCCGGTGATGTAACCCGCCTGCGGCCCGGCCAGGAAGGCCACGGCTTCGGCGATGTCGGCCGGCGAGCCCAGGCGGCCCAGCGGGATCTGCTGCATCAGCGCTGCCTTCTGGGCTTCGGGCAGCACCTCGGTCATGTCGGTGGCGATGAAGCCCGGGGCGACACAGTTGACCGTGATGTTGCGGCTGCCCAGTTCGCGGGCCAGCGAACGTGTCATGCCCGCCACGCCGGCCTTGGCCGCACAGTAGTTGGCCTGGCCCGGATTGCCCGAGGCGCCCACCACCGAGGTGATGTTGATGATGCGGCCGAAGCGCTGCTTCATCATGGGCTTGATGGCCGCACGGCTGGCGCGGAAGACGGCCTTGAGATTGGTGTCGATCACCGCATCCCAGTCCTCGTCCTTGAGGCGCATGGCCAGCATGTCGCGCGTGATGCCGGCGTTGTTGACCAGCACGTGCAGGCCGCCATGCTGCTTGACGATGGCATCGATGGCGGCGTCCAGGGCCGCGGCATCGGTGACATCCAGGGCCAGGCCAAAGCCGCCCTGGGCGGCCAGTGCCTCGCCGATGGCCGTGGCGCCGTTGGCCGTGGTGGCGGTGCCGATCACCACGTAGCCACGTTCGGCCAGGGTGGTGGCGATGGCGCGGCCGATGCCGCGGCTGGCCCCGGTGACGAGGGCGATCTGGCGGGCGGGGGCGTCTGGGCGGCTCATGCGGTCAGGGTCAGGTCGGAGGCGAGGTGGGGCAGGTGCTGGCGGGTGCCAGCATCAGGCCAGCAGCTGTCGGACTTCTTGCAGCGAGGCCGGATCGAGCAGGGTGGCGCTGCGCAGCTCGGCGTCGATGCGCTTGGCCATGCCGGCCAGCACCTTGCCCGGGCCACATTCGATCACGCTGCCCAGGCCGCGCGCCTTGAGGGCCTGCACCAGTTCGACCCAGCGCACCGGGCCGAAGGCCTGGCGATAGAGGGCGTCGCGGATGGCGGCAGCGTCGGTCTGCACCGCCACGTCGATGTTGTTCACGACAGGGATGGCCGGAGTCTGGAAGTCGATCCTGGCCAGTTCCTCGCGCAGGCGCTCCGCGGCAGGCTTCATCAGGCTGCAGTGAAAGGGGGCAGAGACGGCCAGGGGCAGCGCGCGCTTGGCGCCAGCGGCCTTGAGCAACTCGCAGCCCTTGTCGACGCCGGCCTTGCTGCCGGAGATGACGATCTGCTTGGGATCGTTGAAGTTGGCGGCCTCGACCACCTCGCCGGTCTGGGCAGTGGCCTCGGCGCAGACTTCCTTCACCTTGGCGGCGTCCAGCCCCAGGATGGCGGCCATGGCGCCGGTGCCCACGGGCACGGCTTCCTGCATGTAGCGGGCGCGCAGGCGCACCAGCGGCAGGGCCTGGCTGAGCGTGAGTGCACCTGCCGCCACCAGGGCGCTGTATTCGCCCAGCGAATGGCCGGCCACGGCCGCCGGCGCGGCGCCGCCTTCGGCCAGCCAGGCGCGGTAGTTGGCGATGGCGGCGGTGAGCATCACCGGCTGGGTGTTGGTGGTGAGTTCCAGCGCTTCCTTGGGGCCCTGCGCGATCAGCTGGGCGATGTCCTCGCCCAGGGCCTGGCTGGCTTCGTCCAGCGTCGACCGGACGGCGGGATGGTCGCCCCAGGCGTCCAGCATGCCCACGGATTGGGAGCCCTGACCGGGGAAGACGAAGGCAAAGGCGCTCATGGAGGAACTCGGGGTCAGTGTAGGGAGGGATGCGCGCGCGAGTCAGGCGACGGCGGCAAAGCGTGCGGGCGATGCATGGGCGCGTGGCGCCATGGCGACCTGCCCGCACCCCATGCGCCGTGCGCGACGGGGTCGTTCAGTAGTCGATCAGGGCCGAGCCCCAGGTGAAGCCGCCGCCCACACCTTCGAGCAGGAGGGACTGGCCGCGCTGGATCTTGCCGCTGCGTACGCCGTGATCCAGGGCCAGGGGGATGGAGGCGGCGGAGGTGTTGCCATGCTGGTCGACCGTGACGATGACCTTGTCCATCGACATCTTCATCTTGCGGGCCGTGCTCTGCATGATGCGGATGTTGGCCTGGTGCGGGATCAGCCAGTCGACGCTCTCCGCCGTCCGGCCGGCCTTGGCCAGCGAGGCGCGCGCAGTGTCTTCCAGCACGCCGACGGCGAGCTTGAAGACTGCCTGGCCGTCCATCTTCAGCAGCGGGTCGCCCAGCACCTGGCCGCCGGACACCGTGCCGGGCACGCAGAGGATGTCGACATGGCGGCCATCGGCATGCACGTCGGTGGCCAGGATGCCGGGGGTGTCGGAGGCCGACAGCACCACGGCGCCAGCGCCATCGCCGAACAGCACGCAGGTGGTGCGGTCGTCGAAATCGAGGATGCGCGAGAAGACCTCGGCTCCGATCACCAGGGCATGGCGGATGGTGCCGCCACGCAGCATGGCATCGGCAATGGTCAGGGCGTAGACGAAGCCTGAGCAGACCGCCTGCACGTCGAAGGCAGCGGCGCCATGCACGATCCCCAGCTTGCGCTGCACGATGCAGGCGGTGGAGGGGAAGACCATGTCGGGCGTCGATGTCGCCACGATGATCAGGTCGACCTCGGCCGGCGTGATGCCGGCGGCCTCGATCGCATGGCTGGCGGCCTGGACCGCCAGGTCGCTGCTGCTGACGCCCTCGGCCACGAAGTGGCGGGCCCGGATGCCGGTGCGCTCGACGATCCAGTCGTCCGAGGTCTCGATGCCGCGGGCAGCCAGGCGCGCCACCATGTCGGCATTGGAGAGGCGCTGCGGCGGCAGTGCGCTGCCCGTGCCGGCCAGGCGGCTGTAGATCGGTGCGGAAGAACTCATGCGGCAGCGGGACTCAGCGTGGGTGCGGCCTGGGTGGCCGTGCCCGAAGGCAGGGCTTCGAGCGAGGCGGCAATGCGCTCGTGCACCTTCTCCAGCAGGCCGTGGCCGGCCGCTTCGTGGGCGCGGTGCAGGGCCTGCTCGAAGGCGAAGGCATCCGCCGAGCCGTGGCTCTTGAACACCAGGCCGCGCAGCCCGAGCAGGGCTGCGCCGTTGTAGCGGCGGTAGTCGGCACGCTGCTTGAACTTCTTGAGCACCGGCAGGGCCGCCAGCGCCGCCAGCTTGGCCAGCGGTGTGCGGGTGAATTCCTGCTTGATGAAGTTCGAGAACATCGTGGCCAGGCCTTCCGATGTCTTCAGCAGCACATTGCCCACGAAACCATCGCAGACCACGATGTCGGTCGTGCCCTTGAAGATGTCGTTG
>JBJOKP010000064.1:0-8602 GCA_046046045.1 Pseudomonadota bacterium
GCCGTTGAAGAGGTTGGCGCCGTAGACCACGCTTTGGGATTGGGTGGCCAGGTCCTGGGCACCCGGTCCATCGATCCGGGCCTCGGGTACGGGCCGTTCGCCAGCACCTGGCACCTGGACGCCCAGCGCCTTGGCCGCAGCGGCTGCTCCGGCCTTGTCTGCCGTCGCCGCCTGGGCCGCGACCAGCCGGGCCTGGGTGTTGGTGACGCTGGTGAGGACGTCGGTGCCGGCCGCCCGTGCCGGGCCGGACGATCCCAGGGCGACCCACAGGATCATCAGGCCGGCCAGCAGGGAACACAGTTGCCGTGCGGACCAGGAGAAAGTGACACGTAGGCTCGACATGGCAGGTGATCTCAATCCCGATGATCCCGCACGATGGCGATCGAGAGGTAGGCAATGGACCCCAGCGCCAGGGCCAGGAGCAGGCTGACGAAGGCGTTGTAGAAGCGGCGCGGCTCGAGGGCCGCCTCGGGGTGGGTGGGCGCCAGCAGGACGGACACCTTCTTGATATTGCGGGCCGCCTCGAAGCGACCCTTCTCCAGGGCCACCAGGCCGGTCCTGTAGACATCCTGGGCGAACACCGCCTCCATTTCCAGGCGCTGGATCTGCTCGACGGTCCGGTTCAGCGTGCTGCCCTTGGGCGCGGCCAGCCGGGCGTTCTCGGCCGCGATCTGGCGATTGATGGCCGCCAGTTGCTGGTCCAGCATCACGACGTTCGGGTGGTCGGGCACCAGGTAGGACTGCAGGGCATTGCGCTGGGTCTGCAGTTCGGTGCGGGTACCTTCCAGCTTGGCGATGATGCCTACCAGGGCCTTGGCCTCGGCCTCCGGCGAGGCCATGCCCTTGTCGTTCTGGAAGTCCACCACCGCAGCACGGGCCTGCAGGGCCCTCTCCTGCATCTGAGCGACCTGACGCTCGAGGAAGTCGACCTGGTCACGCGCCAGGTTGCGGCCCAGTTCGTTGAGGAAGAGTTCCCCCTCCTTGACCAGTTCCCGGTTCAGGCTCTGGGCCAGGCCGGGCTCATAGGCCTGGGCCCTGATGACCAGCACGCCGGCGTATTCGTCGATCTCCACCGAGATGCGGCCCCGCATGTACTGGTGGAAGGCCTCGAAGTGGTCGTTGACCTGCCAATGGCGGGACAGCAGGTCGTGCGTCGCGTGGGCATAGTGCTGCCGCAGTTGCAGCCGTGCATCGAGCTTGCGCAGGAGATCGGCCGACTGCAGGTAGTCCCGCAGCAGCAGCTGGTCGGCGCGTCCGCCTCCGCCGCTTGCACCACTGAGCAGGCTGGTGAGGTCTGACAGGCCGGTGCTGCCCAGATCGGTGCGCTGGACGATCACATGGGCTTCGGACACGAAACGGTCGGACGCCAGCACCAGCCAGTAGAGCGCCGCCAGCAGGGTGGACAGAACAACCAGCCCCAGCAGCAGATGGCGGGTGAGGAACTTGATCATGCGAGGAGGGATCACGAGGCGCTCAATCCGCCAGTATCACCTGCCGGCACCACGTCGACCGGCTTGGCGGGCGCGGCAGCAGGTGGCAGGACAGTGCGTCTGGGGACGATCTGGGCATCCCGATACGCGGCCAGGGCGTCATCGATGCGGTCGAACCAGTGGGCCTTGCCCTGGTGGATCCAGATGCCGGCCTCGCAGAACTGCTTGAGGGTGCCTTCTCCGTGGGCGACCATGATGAGGCCAGCCCGGTCAGCCAGGTCCTTGAAGGCCTGGGCTGCCTTGTTGCGGAAGGCAGCATCCCCTGCGGCGGTGACCTCATCGGAGATATAGACATCAAAATCGAAGGCGAGCGACAGCGCAAACTGGAGGCGTGACCGCATGCCCGAGGAATAGGTCTTGACCGGCTCGTCGAACGCTTCGCCGATTTCCGCGAAGTCCTCGATGAAGGCCAGCCGATCAGCAAGGTGGTCTTCGTGGCCATGGATGCGGCAGACGAACTTGGCGTTCTGCCGGCCGGTGAGTGAACCCTGCAGGCCGCCGCCGAAACCCATGGGCCACGACACGCTGCAGTGTCGTTCCACCTTCCCGCGGGTGGGTTGATCCACCCCACCGATGATGCGCAGCAGGGTGGACTTGCCGGCACCATTGGCCCCGATGAGGCCGACCTTGCAACTGCGAGGCAGGATGAAGTTCACCCCAGCAAGGACCCATCGGCCCGGACCATGCTGGGTCTGGTAACGCTTGTGCACATCATTGACACGAATCATTGCGTGGCCAGCCTCAACGCGAAGCGCCGCTGCAGGGCCAGGCCGAGCAGCAGATAGGCGATCGCCCAGGTGTAGAGATAACCGAGATCCAATTCGGGCACCGAGTGGTAGTAGGGCGCAAAGCCCAGTCGGGCCGCTTCCAGTCCGTGAGCCAAGGGATTGAGCATGAGAATGTCCCGGTAAGGCTGGGCAATGACCGCAACCGGGTACATGACCCCTGACACCATGTAGAGCGGCATCATGATGAATCCCACCACTCGGCCAAACTCGGGAATCAGTTCGGCCGCCACGGAGGTCACCAACCCGAACCCCAGGCCGAACAACCATAGACCGGCAAAGGCCTCCAGCACCGCCAGCGGGTCGGCCGGCAGCGGATCGTGCCCGAACAGGCCTGCCACCAACATCAAGACGCCCACCAGGATCAGCAGGAGGAATCCTTCAAGAAACGCCCGCACCAGCAGGGTATCGATGGGCTTGACCTGTCGATAGGCAAACAGGGCCAGGTTTGCACCGATGCCGGCACTGACCTGAGCGGCGGTTCGGCGGAAGAAAAAGAAGCCGAGCAGACCGATGACGATCCACAGGGCAGCATCGATGCCGCCAATATTGCGCACGCTGATGACCGTATAGATCAGGACCAGGTAGGCGACATGGAACGCGGGTTCTGCGAGCAGCCAGAACCACTGTCCCCGCGACGTGAACAAGCGACCCAGGGCTTCGCGCAGGAACAGCGCCTTCCAGACGGCCAGCGTGATACGAAGGGCGGACCGTTGCATCGTGGACTTGTCGGCACCACGCTGTCCATGGTCTGACCGCTCAGGCTGAAGCGCGTCGGACAGCGGATGCACAGGTGGATCGTGGCTCATGGTCAAGAATTCGCCGGGGAGCATTGACTCGGGAAATCATCCCATTTAAGTCATCCCGGGCGCCGCGCAGTCTGCCAACGGAGCAGGGCAATCGCAAGGCTGGATCCGTGGCCGAATGGACAACTCAAGTCACTAAGCGGTCACAAGATCGCAAGCGAACGTTGCAGCTCAGGTGAAGGCATCTTAAGTCGGCCACCAGTCGCCGACTGAACCCCGATCAGGAGAGGTGAAGACCAGGACTACGCGCCGTGCTTGTGGAAGTCGAGGTACCAGGCAACAAATTGCTGGATGCCACTTTCCAGCGGCGTGGCGGGCGCAAAGCCCACCCAGTCGCGCAGGGCCGAGGTATCAGCATAGGTGGCGGGCACGTCGCCATCCTGCATGGGCAGCAGGCGCTTCTCGGCCTGGCGGCCCAGGCTGCGCTCCACGCAGGCGATGAAGTCCAGCAGTTGCACTGGATCGTGGTTGCCGATGTTGAAGACCCGGGCGGGCGCCTGGCCCGGACCTGCAGCCGTGGCCGGCTTGTCGAGCACCCGGATCACCCCTTCGACGATGTCGTCGATGTAGGTGAAGTCGCGCTTCATGTCGCCGTGGTTGAACACGTCGATGGCACGGCCTTCGCTGATGGCCTGGGTGAAGAGCCAGGCCGCCATGTCCGGCCGGCCCCAGGGCCCGTAGACGGTGAAGAAACGCAGGCCCGTGCAGGGCAGGCCGTAGAGATGGGCATAGGTGTGTGCCATCAGTTCGTTGGCCTTCTTGGTGGCGGCATAGAGACTCACCGGATGATCCACCGGATCACTCTCGGCAAAAGGCATCTTGGTGTTGCCGCCGTAGACGCTGGAGCTGCTGGCATAGACCAGGTGCTGCACGCCGCCATGGCGGCAGCCTTCCAGCACGTTGACGAAGCCGGTGAGGTTGCTGTCCGCATAGGCCTGCGGGTTCTTCAGCGAATAGCGCACGCCGGCCTGGGCACCCAGGTGCACCACGCGCTCAAAGCCTTCACGGTTGAACAGGGCGGCCATGCCGTCACGGTCAGCCAGGTCCAGGCGCTCGAAGCGCCAGCTGGCACCGGCCGCACGTGGAGCCACTTCTACGTGGGCCAGGCGGGCATGCTTCAGAGCCGGGTCGTAGTAGGCGTTCAGGTTGTCGATGCCGACGACCTGGTCACCGCGAGCCAGCAGCCGCAGTGCCACGTGCATTCCGATGAAGCCGGCCGCGCCGGTGACGAGGACTTTCATGCGACCGCTTGTCCGATCAGCGACCAATGGCCAGATAGGTGAAGCCCTGGGCGCGCACCCAGGCCGGGTCGTAGAGATTGCGGCCATCGAAGATGACAGGCTCCTTCAGCGATTTGGCGATGGCCTCGAAGTCCGGGCTGCGGAATTCCTTCCACTCGGTGGCGATGAGCAGGGCATCTGCCCCTTCCAGCGCCGCCATGGGGCTGGCGGCATAGGCCAGGCCCGGGGTGTCGCCGAAGACGCGGCGAGCCTCGTCCATGGCCACCGGGTCGTAGGCCGAGACCGTGGCACCAGCCGCCAGCAGGTCAGCCACGATGGCGCGGCTGGGCGCCTCGCGCATGTCGTCGGTGTTGGGCTTGAAGGCCAGGCCCCAGAGGGCGAAATGGCGGCCCTGGAGGTTGTCGCCATAACGGCGCTTGACCTTGGCGGGCAGCACCAGCTTCTGGGCATCGTTGACGTCTTCCACCGCCTGCAGCACGGCGAGCTGCATGCCGGCATCCTGGCGGGCGGTGCGGACGAGGGCCTGCACATCCTTGGGGAAGCAGGAGCCGCCGTAGCCGCAGCCGGGGTAGAGGAAGTGCCAGCCGATGCGGGGGTCGGAACCTATGCCCTGGCGCACGGCTTCGATGTCGGCGCCCAAGGCCTCGGCCAGGTTGGCCAGCTCGTTCATGAAGCTGATGCGGGTGGCCAGCATGGCGTTGGCCGCGTATTTGGTCAGCTCGGCGCTGCGCACGTCCATGATGACCAGGCGCTCGTGGTTGCGCTGGAAGGGGGCGTAGATGGCGCGCATGAGGTTGATGGCGCCGTCGTCGTCCGCCCCCACGATGATGCGGTCGGGCTTCATGAAGTCCTCGACCGCCGCCCCCTCCTTGAGGAACTCGGGGTTGGAGACCACGGCATAAGGCACCTGCACGCCACGGGCTGCCAGCTCTTCGGCGATGGCGGCGCGGACCTTGTCGGCCGTGCCTACGGGCACGGTGCTCTTGTCCACCACCACCTTGTGGTCGGTCATGTGGCGGCCGATGTTGCGGGCCGCTGCCAACACGTATTGCAGGTCGGCCGAACCGTCTTCATCCGGCGGCGTGCCCACGGCGATGAACTGCACGGTGCCGAAGTGCACCGCCTTGACGATGTCGGTGGTGAAGTGCAGGCGGCCGGCGTCCACATTGCGCTTGACCACGGCGTCCAGACCGGGCTCGTGGATGGGGATGCCGCCGGCTTCGAGCGTGGCGATCTTGCGCGGATCGACGTCCAGGCAGAGCACGTCGTTGCCCACGTCGGCGAGACAGGCGCCGCTGACCAGTCCCACATAGCCGGTGCCGATGACAGTGATTTTCATGATGAACCTATGAGCTTCGATGACAACTGGGGGAGTCGGGACGACGGCCGTCGCAGACCCGGGAAATCACCGAGATTGTCGACCACCACACCACCAGAGCGGTGCCGCGGCGCCATTCCCCAGGAATGGGGTTCGCAGCGTCAGGGCGCCGACCAGGCCGCCGGCAGATCACCCGCCGCAAGTTCGGCCAGCAGCGGGGCGGCTGCATCCTTGGCTGCCAGCAGCGGAGTGGCCGAGGCGGGCAGGGGCCAGCGTATGCCCAGGGCCGGGTCATCCCAGCGTATGGACCGCTCACATGTCTTGGCGTAGTAGTCGCTGGTCTTGTAGAGGAAGTGGGTATCGTCTTCGAGGGCCACGAAGCCATGGGCGAATCCCGCGGGGATCCAGAACTGGCGGCGGTTGGCGGCCGTGAGTTCGACGGCGGCCCAGCGGCCGAAGTTCGGAGAGCCAGGACGGATGTCCACGGCCACATCCCACGCCGAGCCCTTCACCACGCGCACCAGCTTGGCCTGGGCATGCGGCTCCAGTTGGTAGTGCGGACCACGCAACACGCCGGCCCGGGAGCAGGAATGGTTGTCCTGGACCAGGGCGGGCGGCTCGGGCAGGCCCAGGGCGGTGATGGCCGCGGCAAAGCCGCGGGCGTTGTAGCTTTCGGAGAACCAGCCGCGGTCGTCGCTGAAGACGGCAGGCTCAATGATGAGGACGTCAGGAATGTCCGTGCGTATCAGTGTCATGGGAACGAGGTGATGGGACGAAGGCGGGCGTCAGTACGGCGTTTCCTGCAGCACCTTCATGAGGTACTGGCCGTAGCCATTCTTGAGCAACGGCTGAGCCAGCCGCTCGAGTTGGCTGGCCGTGATCCAGCCCTGGCGATAGGCAATTTCCTCAAGACAGGCCACCTTCAAGCCCTGGCGCTTCTCAAGCGTGGCGATGAACTGGCTGGCCTCGAGCAGGCTGTCATGGGTGCCGGTGTCCAGCCAGGCGTAGCCGCGACCCATGATCTCGACGGAAAGCTGCTGCTGGCGCAGGTACGTGGCATTCACGTCGGTGATTTCCAGTTCGCCACGGGCACTCGGCCTGATGGCCGCAGCGATATCGCAGACCTGCTGGTCGTAGAAATAGAGACCGGTCACCGCATAGTTGCTCTTGGGCTGACGGGGCTTTTCCTCGATGGACAAGGCGCGCCGTTGAGCGTCGAACTCGACCACACCGTAACGCTCCGGATCGGTCACGTGATAGGCAAAGACGCTGGCTCCGGCCTCGCGCTGATTGGCATGGTCAAGCAACTTGACCAGGTCATGGCCATGGAAGATGTTGTCGCCCAGCACCAGTGCGCTTGGCGAGTTGCCCACGAAGTCGCGACCCAGGATGAAGGCCTGGGCCAGACCATCCGGACTGGGCTGGACGCAGTAGCTGATCGAGATGCCCCAGCGGCTGCCATCCCCAAGCAAGGCCTCGAAGCGGGGCAGATCGGTGGGGGTGGAAATCAGCAGGATGTCCTGCATGCCCGCCAGCATCAGCGTGCTGAGCGGGTGATAGACCATGGGTTTGTCATAGACCGGCAGCAACTGCTTGCTCACGGCCAGGGTGGCCGGGTGCAGGCGCGTGCCCGAGCCGCCGGCGAGGATGATGCCCTTGCGCTTCATGGTGATGGTCTTTCGTCCCTGAAGGTTCTAGAAGTCTTTCAGCCCAGCACTTCGCTGAGCATGCGGTCCACACCCTGCCGCCAGTCCGGCAGGGTCAAGCCCAGGCGCTGCTGCAGCTTCCAGGTCGCCAGTCGCGAATTGAGCGGCCGCCTGGCCGGCGTGGGATAGGCCTGGGTCGGGATGGGCAGGATCTGGTCGCCGGCGACCCGGATGTCGTGCCCGCGGGACCGGGCCCATTCGATGACGTGGCGGGCGTAGCCATGCCAGCTCACCTCACCCGCAGCCACCAGGTGGTAGGTGCCCGAAAGTGCGGAGTCCCGGCCCAGCGCCCGGATGGCATGGGCGCTGACATCGGCGATGAGGTCGGCGCCGGTGGGCGCTCCGATCTGGTCGTCGATGACCTTGAGCTGCTCGCGTTCGCGGGCAAGGCGGAGCATGGTCCGGGCGAAGTTGCCACCACGGGCCGCATGGACCCAGCTGGTGCGGAAGATGAGGTGCTGGCAGCCACTCTGGCGGATCAGTTCCTCTCCCTCCAGCTTGGTGCACCCATAGACCGAGAGCGGCCCCGTCTCGGCTTCCTCGGGCCGTGCCTGGTCGCCCGACCCATCGAACACGTAGTCGGTGCTGTAGTGCACCAGCAGGGCAGCACTCGCAGCCGCCACCTCGGCCAACACCCCGGGGGCCTGAGCGTTGACGACATGGGCCAGTTCGGGCTCGGACTCGGCCTTGTCCACCGCGGTGTAGGCCGCCGCATTCACGATGACCCGAGGGCGGAGCTGCTGCAAGGCGGCCCGCAAGGCATCTGGCTGGCTCAGGTCACCACAGAGGCTGGCGCCTTGGTACCGCAGGCCATGGCGATCCAGGGCAATGACCGGGCCGAGCGGGGCGAGCGCCCTGCGAAGCTCCCAGCCCACCTGACCCTGGGCCCCTAGAAGCACGATGCACATGTCGGACTCAAGCCTGGGCATGAGGCTGCTCGCGCGACTGGTAATTCATGGCCAGCCAGTCACGGTAGGCACCGCTGGTGACGCCGGCAATCCAAGCCGGATTGTCCAGATACCAGCGCACGGTCTTGGCGATGCCGGTACTGAAGGTTTCCGCCGGCTGCCAGCCGATCTCGCGCTCGATCTTGCTCGGATCGATGGCGTAGCGGCGGTCATGGCCTGGTCGGTCAGCCACGTAGGTGATCAGTTGCTCGTAGCGCCCACCGTCGGCACGAGGTCGCAGCAGGTCGAGTTCCCGGCAGATCGTGGTCACCACATCGATGTTGCGGACCTCGTTCTTGCCGCCAACGT
>JBJOKP010000065.1:0-8561 GCA_046046045.1 Pseudomonadota bacterium
AGCCAGGCCGCCGTCTCGTCCACCTTCTTGCGGCTCTGGCAGTAGACGATGCCGGCATCCATGCTGCCGTCGCTGCCCTGGTGCTCGTCGCGCAGGAAGCGCAGCAGCTGGGCGCGCGGGTTGTCCTTCTCCACCACGCGGTAGCGGATGTTGGGGCGGTCGAAGCTGGAGACGAAGCAGCGGGCGTCCTGCAGCTGCAGTCGCTCGATGATGTCGGCGCGCGTGTGTTCGTCGGCCGTGGCCGTGAGGGCCACGCGTGGCACGCCCGGGAACTGCTCGTGCAGCAGCGAGAGCTGCAGGTATTCCTCGCGGAAGTCGTGGCCCCACTGGCTGACGCAGTGCGCCTCGTCGATGGCGAAGAGGCTGAGCAGGCCGCGCTCATGCAGCGATGCCAGCATGGCCAGGAAGCGCGCATTGGTCACCCGCTCCGGCGCGGCGTAGAGCAGCACCAGGCGGCCGGCCAGCAGTTCGCGCTCGACCTGCTGGGCCTCGTCGCCCGCCAGGCTGGAGTTGAGGTAGGCGGCATGGACGCCGGCCTCCTCCAGCGCGCCGACCTGGTCATGCATCAGGGCGATGAGCGGGCTGACCACCAGGGCCACGCCCCGCCCGGCGCGGTGGCGCAGGATGGCCGGCACCTGGTAACACAGGCTCTTGCCGCCGCCCGTGGGCATGAGCACCAGGGCATCACCGCCACCGGCCACCTGCTGCACGATCTCGGCCTGCTGGCCGCGGAAGGCGGCGTAGCCGAACACCTCGGACAAGACCAGGCGGGCGGCGGCCGGGCCCAGGCCGGTGGGCACGCCGGGGTCTGGATCGCTGAGCCGATCGGCAAGCGTTTCGGTGTGCGGATCGCCGCGCAGGTCGCTGGTCATGGGGCGCGCATGGTAGTCGGCCAGGCCCGGCGAGCCGTCGCGGCCAGGCCGGTGGGCGGCCCGCCGCCAGAGGCCATGCGGCACAATCCCCGGGCCGCGCGCGGCCTCTGGAAACAGGGTGGCGCGCCTCTCGGGCGACCATCTCGGGCGACCGGCCTGCGGCGCCTGATCCGACCGATTCTTTCATTGCCGATCCGGCCCGCGCCGGATCACGGGACACAGCATGGCCTCCGTCAACAAAGTCATCCTCATCGGCAACCTGGGCCGCGACCCCGAGGTGCGCTACACGCCCAATGGCGCGGCCATCTGCAACGTCTCCATCGCCACCACCCGCAACTGGAAAAGCAAGGACAGCGGCGAGCGCCAGGAAGAGACTGAATGGCACCGCGTGGTCTTCTACGACCGCCTGGCCGAGATCGCCGGTGAATACCTGAAGAAGGGTCGCCCGGTGTATGTGGAAGGCCGCCTCAAGACCCGCAAGTGGCAGGGCCAGGACGGCAAGGACAACTACACCACCGAGGTCATCGCCGACCAGATGCAGCTGCTGGGCGGCCGTGAAGACGGCGGTGGCGGTGGTGGCGGCGGCAGCCGCAGCGCCATGGGTGGCGGCATGGGCCCTGGCGGCGACGACGACGGCTACAGCCGTGAGGCGCCGGCGCCCCGTCCGGCACCGCGGGCCGCGGCTCCCCGTCCGTCCCCGGCCCCGGCCCCCAAGGCGGCCACCGGCTTCGACGACATGGACGACGACATTCCGTTCTGATCCGGCTGTCGCCGTGGCCGCTGGATTCGCGCCTTCTGGCCGTTTCCGGTCGGTCTGGCGCCCACGATCTGCGCAAAGGTGGCGGGCAGCGCAAGGACTTGATGCTGCACTGCACACAAGTCCTAGGGAAAACCCTAGACTCGCCACATGGACCACCATCCCCTGCTCGACAGCCTGAGCCCGCCGGTGCACGAGCCGCGCGCGGCCGCTGCTGCTGCCCCAGCCCCCGCCGCCGCCCGCGCGCGCCGGGCCTGGCACTGGCGCTGGATCCCCATCCGGGCCCTGCGGGCACGGCACCGTGCACGCATCGCCAAGCATCTGCTGGCCCTGTCGCCGCGGGATCGCTACCTGCGCTTCGGCTACCCGGCCAGCGACGAGCGCATCCAGCACTATGTGGACGGGCTGGATTTCCGCCGCGACCAGCTGTTCGGCATCTTCAACCGCCGGCTGGAACTGGTCGCCCTGTCCCACCTGGCCTACATGGACGGGGAACTGCTGACCGGGATCTCGGGGGACCATGAGCCCATGGCGGAGTTCGCGGTCAGCGTCTCCACCTGCGCGCGCGGCCGTGGCTATGGCGCCCGGCTGTTCGACCACGCCACGATGCTGGCGCGCAACCGGCGCGTGGACCGGCTCTTCATCCACGCCCTGAGCGAAAACACGCCCATGCTGCGCATCGCCGCCGGCGCTGGCGCCAGCGTGGTGCGCGACGGCACCGAGTCCGAAGCCTGGCTCAAGCTGCCGGTTGACACCCTGGGCAGCCACATGGAAGCGCTGATCAGCGCCCAGGCGGCCGAGCTCAACTACGGCGTCAAGCGCCAGGCCCTGCGCCTGGGCCGGGTGGCCCACATGGTGGCCGACGTGCGGGCCCGCATGGCCAGTGCCCGCAAGATCGCCTCCCCGTGAGCCACGGCCTGGCACGCGGCGTCGCCCACACACGACAGCCCGGATCGCGTTTGGATGAATCCGGTTCAGTTTGATCGAATCGGGGCGGCGGCAGCCATTCACAGGCCGTCGTGACTGGCGGGCCCGTGAACACCCCTCGTTACACTGACCCGCGCCCGGCATGACGGTGCGCTAACGGTCACCGCCGACCGGCCGGCGACCGGCCCGACCGGCCCCTCCTGCCGCAGTTCGCTTGATGACCCCACCCGCCTGGTTACTGGCCGCCCTGGCTGCTGCCGCCCTGATCGGCGGTGCGCTCATCCTGCTCTGGCGGGGCGCGACGCTGACACGCCGCGAGCACCGTGACCTGCCGGAGGACTGGCCCCTGGCGCAGCGCCCGCTCTTCACACTGTCCGAGCGCGAGATGCATCACCGCCTGCGCCTGGCCCTGCCGGCCTACCTCGTGCTGGCCAAGGTGCCCCTGGTGCGCTTCTGCCAGCCGCTGGACCGCAAGGAGACTGACTACTGGTATCGCCTGCTCGGACCGCTGCACGTGAGCTTCGTGGTCTGCACCGACCATGGCCGCGTGGTGGCGGCGGTGGACGTGGAGCGCCATGACCAGGACGTCAGCCCGCGGGTGGCCACCATCAAGCAGGCGGTGCTGGCCACCTGCCGCATCCGCTACCTGAAGTGCCGCGAGGATCACCTCGCCAGCACGGCCGAACTGCAGTTGCTGGCCCCGCCCCAGCCCGATTCGCGCCCCCTGGGCGGCGCCCGCCGACCGGGTGGCCTGCGCGACAGCCGTGCCACCCTGGCCCACGCCATGCGGGCCCGCCGCGCCGACCGCCAGGCGCAGTGGTACGAATCGGGCTTCCGCCTCGACTCCTTCTTCGCCCAGGACGATTTCTCCGACCCGCTGCAAGACGCGGGCACGGTGGACATCCGCCTGATGCCGGCGCCGGTGATGCCGCCGATGGAAGATCTGCTCGATCCCGAGACCCTGCGGCCCGACCCCGGCCATGACCTGGCCTGGCAGCGCCCACCGGCCAGCCGGCCGCGCGGGGAATCCGCGCACGAACGTTCGGGCAGCCACCGCCCACCGGGCGGGCGCGCCGGCTTCAGCTTTGACGAGCAGCAGCAGGCCTGGCGGCGGCACTGAGGCAGACGCGCACGGGCGGCAGCGGCACCAGCGCCCGCGCCCGCGCCCGCGCCCGCGCCCGCGCCGCCATGGCCTAGCATCGGCGCAATGAGTTTCCCTTCCCCTGGCGCCGACCCCCGGCCCTACGACGGCCTGTCCCCCCACGTGGTGCTGGACGCCCTGGATGCCGCCGGCCTGCGCGGCGACGGCCGCATCCTGCAGCTCAATTCCTACGAGAACCGGGTCTTCCAGATCGGCCTGGAGGACGGTGCCATGGTGGTGGCCAAGTTCTACCGCGCCGGGCGCTGGAGCGATGCCCAGATCCTGGAGGAACACCAGTTCGCCCTGGAGCTGGCGGGGGCCGAGGTGCCCGCCGTGCCGCCCCTGGCACTGGGCGCACCGGCCGACTGGCCCGAGCCCGCCCGGCTCACCGGCGCCCCACCCACCCTGGCGCACTGGCAGGGCTGGCGCTTTGGCGTGAGCCCGCGCTGCGGCGGCCGCACGCCCGAGCTGGAGCAGCCCGCGGTGCTGGAGTGGATAGGCCGCTTCCTGGCCCGCCTGCACGAGGTCGGCGTCCGCCAGCCCTTCACCCGGCGCCTGCGCCTGGACGGGCCGGAGGCCGCCCGGGCCGCGGTGGACTGGCTGATCGAGGGCGACTTCCTGCCCCCCACCTCCCTCTCCGCCTGGCAGGCCGCGGCGCGCCAGGCCCTGGACCTGGCCGGCGCGGCCTTTGCGCGCCATGGTGATCTGGCCCTGCTGCGCATCCACGGCGACTGCCACCGCGGCAACCTGCTCTGGACGCCCGAAAGCCGCGAACGCCCGGCCGGCCCGCACTTCGTCGACCTGGACGACGCCGTGCAGGGCCCCGCGGTGCAGGACCTGTGGATGCTGCTGGCCGGCAGCCGCGAGGAGATGCAGGCCCAGCTCGGCGCCCTGCTGGACGGCTACGAGACCCTGCGCGAGTTCGACCGCCGCGAGCTGGCCCTGATCGAGCCGCTGCGCACCCTGCGCATCCTGCAGCACAGCGCCTGGATCGCCCGGCGCTGGGACGACCCGGCCTTCCCCATCGCCTTCCCGGCCTTCGAGAGCCCGTCCTACTGGGACCAGCAGACCACCCTGCTGCGCGAGCAGATCGAGGCCATGCAGGCCCGGCCGCTGGTGGCCTGAGCGGCGCCCGTACAACAGAAACGCCGGGCTGGGCCCGGCGTCTTGACCGCGTTCCGCGGCGCTGCTGCGCCGGGTGCCAGACTCAATGCAGGATCAGCGCCTGGATGCGGCGCACATGGGCGGCCGGGTCTTCCAGCTGGCCGCCTTCGGCCAGCAGGGCGTTGTCGAACAGCACCTGGGCCAGGTCGTCGAAGCTTGCCTCACCCTCGGCGATGGCGGCCAGCTTCTTCACCAGGGCGTGGTCGGCATTCACCTCCAGCACGGGCTGGCTGGCCGGGGCGTTCTGGCCGGCCTGCTTGAGCAGGCGGGCGAGGTGGCCGCTCATGTCGCCCTCCTCGGCCACCAGGCAGGCCGGGGAATCAACCAGGCGGGTGGTGACGCGCACATCCTTGGCCCGGCCGGCCAGGGCGGTCTTGATGCGCTCCAGCGTGGGCTTGAAGCTTTCGGCCGCGGCCTCGACCTGCTTCTTCTCCTCCTCGTCCTGCAGCGTGCCCAGGTCGACCGCGCCCTTGGCCACGCTCTGCAGCGACTTGCCGTCGAACTCGTGCAGATGCGAGAGCATCCACTCGTCCACCCGGTCGGTGAAGAGCAGCACCTCGATGCCCTTCTTCTTGAAGATCTCCAGCTGCGGGCTGTTCTTGGCCGCGGCCAGGGTGTCGGCGGTGATGTAGTAGATGGCCTCCTGGCCTTCCTTCATGCGGCCCACGTAGTCGGTGAAGCTCACGCCCTCGTCGGCGTGGGTGGAGGCAAACCGCAGCAGCTTGGCCAGGCGCTCCTGGTTGGCATGGTCCTCGCCGACGCCTTCCTTCAGCACCGCGCCGAACTCCTTCCAGAAGGCGGCGTATTTGGCCTTGTCGTCGGCGGCGGTCTGCTCGTCCGTGCTGTCGGCCAGGCTTTCGAGCATGGAGAGCACGCGCTTGGTCGAGCCCTCGCGGATGGCCTTCACGTCGCGGCTCTCCTGCAGCAGCTCGCGGCTGACGTTGAGCGGCAGGTCGGCCGAGTCGATCACGCCCTTGACGAAGCGCAGGTAGACCGGCATCAGCGCCTCGGCGTCGTCCATGATGAAGACGCGCTTGACGTAGAGCTTCACGCCGCCGCGCTTGTCGCGGTTCCACAGGTCGTAGGGCGCCTTGGCCGGGATGTAGAGCAGCTGCGTGTATTCGCTGCGGCCTTCCACGCGGTTGTGGGTGTAGGCCAGCGGCGCCGTGGTGTCGTAGGTGAGCTGCTCGTAGAAGGCCTTGTATTCGGCATCGGTGATGTCGCTCTTGCTGCGGGTCCACAAGGCGGCGGCCTTGTTGACCGTCTCCCACTCGTCCTGCAGCACGTAGTCGCTCTTCTCGGCGTCCCAGGTCTCCTTGCGCATGAGCACGGGCAGGGAGAGGTGATCCGAATATTTGCTGATGGTGGACTTGATCTTCCAGCGGCTCAGCCATTCGTCCTCACCCTCGCGCAGGTGCAGGATGACGTCGGTGCCGCGGCTCTCGCGGGTGATGGTCTCGACCTCGAAGTCGCCCGTGCCTTCGCTGCTCCAGCGCACGCCCTGCTCGATGGGCTGGCCGGCGCGGCGGCTTTCCACCGTGATGCGGTCGGCCACGATGTAGCCCGAATAGAAGCCCACGCCGAACTGGCCGATGAGGTTGGCGTCCTTGGCCTTGTCCTCACCCTGGAGCTTGGTCATGAACTCCTTGGTGCCGCTCTTGGCGATGGTACCCAGGTGGTCGATCGCCTCCTGGGCCGACAGGCCGATGCCGTTGTCGCTGATGACGATGCGGCGCGCCGCCTTGTCGAAGCTGACCCGCACCTCGAGATTGGGCTGGTCCTCGAAAAGGGCGGCGTTGTTCAGGGCCTCGAAGCGCAGCTTGTCGCAGGCGTCCGAAGCATTGGAGACCAGCTCGCGCAGGAAGATCTCCTTGTTGGAATAAAGCGAATGTGTCACGAGATGCAGCAGCTGCTTCACCTCGGCCTGGAAGGACAGGGTCTGTTTTTCCATGGGTCGTCTCTGGGCGCTGGAAAGGGATGAACGGGCTCTGGCAGGACGGAAGCGGGCCACCGGCTGGGCGTGCTGCCGCTTGCTGGCGCTTGCCTGCATCTGCCACGGCTCCGACTGTGGGGGCATCGGGCGTGGTTTCAAGCCCACCGACGGCGCCCCCCCGATCCCTTGGGGAGCCTCTTGTGAATTTGCCACTTCGGGATGGATCAGGGATCATGCGCCCGGCCTCGGCCATACTATGAAAGTGCCGGGCGCAATCAGCCGCCGCCAGGCACCTGCGCGCGACGGGGCCTGCCCCCGTGTCGCGCCTGCCCCGCCCCCGTCCGACTGACCCGCCCTCGCCTGCTCCGACCGTGGCCGATTCCGCTGCCGACATCGTCTCCATCGCGCCCAGCAACCTCACCGGGGTGGCGCGCATCCTCGTCCACACGGGCAAGCTCACCCAGCGCACCGCCGAGGAGGTCTCCCGCCTGGCACGTGACCAGCGGCGCAACTTCGTCGCCGCCGCGCTGGGGGCGGGCGCCCTCAACGCCACCGAGACGGCGCACACCCTCTCGGCCGCGCTGTCCGTGCCGCTGCTGGACCTGGACGCCATCGATCCGGCCAAGCTGCCGCAGAACCTGGTCGACAGCCGCACCCTGGCGCAGTACCAGGTGCTGGTGCTGGGCAAGCGCGGCAACCGCATCTTCATCGGTGGCTCCGACCCGACCGACCAGGAGGCGGTGGACCGCATCAAGTTCGCCACCCAGCTGACGCCCGAGTGGGTGGTGGTCGAGCAGGACAAGCTCAACCGCATCCTCGAAGGCAAGAACACCACGGCGACCGAGGCGCTGGAGAACATCGTCGCGGGCGACTTCGACTTCGATGTCGAGGAGCAGGACCCGACGGCCAAGCAGGACGACGAGGTCACGGCCGATGTGGAGGACGCGCCGGTCGTGCGCTTCCTGCAGAAGATGCTGATCGACGCCATCAACATGCGTGCGTCCGACCTTCACTTCGAGCCCTACGAGCAGACCTACCGGGTGCGCTTCCGGGTCGATGGCGAGCTGCGCGAGATCACCCAGCCGCCTGTGGCCATCAAGGACAAGCTGGCCTCGCGCATCAAGGTCATCAGCCGCCTGGACATTGCCGAGAAACGCGTGCCGCAGGACGGCCGCATGAAGCTGAAGTTCGGCAACAAGGCCATCGACTTCCGCGTCTCGACCCTGCCGACGTTGTTCGGCGAGAAGATCGTCATCCGTATCCTCGACCCGTCCTCGGCCAAGCTGGGCATCGACGCCCTGGGCTACGAGCGCGAGGAGAAGGACCGCCTGATGGCCGCCATCCGGCGGCCCTACGGCATGATTCTCGTCACCGGCCCGACCGGCTCGGGCAAGACCGTCTCGCTCTACACCTGCCTGAACCTGCTCAACCAGCCCGGCGTGAACATCGCGACGGTGGAAGACCCTGCGGAAATCAACCTGCCCGGCATCAACCAGGTCAACGTCAACGAAAAGGCCGGCCTGGACTTCTCGGTGGCCCTGCGTGCCTTCCTGCGCCAGGATCCGGACATCATCATGGTGGGCGAGATCCGCGACGTCCAGACCGCCGACATCGCCATCAAGGCCGCCCAGACCGGCCACCTGGTGCTCTCCACCCTGCACACCAACGACGCGCCGACCACCCTGACCCGGCTGCTCAACATGGGCGTGCCGCCCTTCAACATCGCCGCCAGCGTCATCCTCATCACCGCCCAGCGCCTGGCGCGCA
>JBJOKP010000066.1:0-8524 GCA_046046045.1 Pseudomonadota bacterium
CGCGGTCGGCGATCTTTTCGAACTCGGCCAGCACCGCCTCTTCCACCAGCTCGGTCAGCTCGTCGATGATGAACGCGCCCTGGTTGGGGTTCTCGTTCCTGGCCAGGCCCCACTCGCGGTTGATGATCATCTGGATGGCCATGGCACGCCGCACGCTGTCCTCGGTGGGCGTGGTGATGGCCTCGTCAAACGCGTTGGTGTGCAGCGAGTTGCAGTTGTCGTAGACCGCGATGAGCGCCTGCAGCGTGGTGCGGATGTCGTTGAACTGGATCTCCTGCGCATGCAGTGAACGGCCGCTGGTCTGGATGTGGTACTTCAGCTTCTGGCTGCGTTCGTTGGCGCCGTATTTCTCCTTCATGGCCACGGCCCAGATGCGGCGCGCCACGCGGCCCAGCACGGTGTATTCCGGGTCCATGCCGTTGCTGAAGAAGAAGCTCAGGTTGGGCGCGAAGTCATCGATGTGCATGCCGCGCGCCAGATAGGCTTCCACGAAGGTGAAGCCGTTGCTGAGCGTGAAGGCGAGCTGGCTGATGGGGTTGGCCCCCGCCTCGGCGATGTGATAACCGCTGATGCTCACCGAGTAGAAGTTGCGCACGTCGTGGTGCACGAAATACTGGGCGATGTCGCCCATGACCTTGAGGCTGAACTCGGTCGAGAAGATGCAGGTGTTCTGGCCCTGGTCTTCCTTGAGGATGTCGGCCTGCACCGTGCCGCGCACATTGGCCAGCACCCAGGCGCGGATCTTGGCGGCCTCGTCGTCGGTCGGGTCGCGGTGGTTGTCGGCCTTGAACTTGTCGATCTGCTGGTCGATGGCCGTGTTCATGAACATGGCCAGGATGGAGGGCGCCGGGCCGTTGATGGTCATGCTCACCGAGGTGGTCGGGCTGCACAGGTCGAAGCCCGAATACAGCACCTTGAGGTCATCGAGCGTGGCGATGCTCACGCCCGAGTTGCCGACCTTGCCGTAGATGTCCGGCCGCGGATCGGGGTTGGCGCCGTAGAGCGTCACCGAGTCGAAGGCGGTCGAGAGGCGCTTGGCCGGCATGCCTTCGCTCACCAGCTTGAAGCGCCGGTTGGTGCGGAAGGCGTCGCCCTCGCCGGCGAACATGCGGGTGGGGTCCTCGCCCTCGCGCTTGAAGGCGAACACCCCGGCGGTGTAGGGATAGCTGCCCGGCACGTTTTCCAGCATCAGCCACTTGAGCAGCTCGCCGTGGTCTTCATACGTCGGCAGGGCGACCTTGCGGATCTTGTTGCCGCTGAGCGTGGTGTGGACGAGATTGGTGCGGATCTCCTTGTCGCGGATCTTCACCACGTATTCGTCGCCGGCATAGGCCTGCTGCATCTCGGGCCACATGGCCAGCAGCTTGCGGGCGCCGGGTTCGAGCGCGGCCTCGCGCTGCTTGGCCAGGTCGGTGACGGCGTCAAAGGCGCGGTGCTTCTCGGCATTGGCGAGCTTGAGCATGCGGGCACTCGCGCGCAGTTGCTGGGCCTCGCGGGCAATGCGGGCCTGCTGCTTCACGCGGGCCTTGTAGCCACGCACGGTGTCGCTGATCTCAGCCAGGTAACGCGTGCGCGCCGCCGGCACGATGGGCGTCTGGTGCGTCGAGTGTCTGGTGCTGACCAGGGGCAGGCGACCCTCGGCCAGGCTCAGGCCCAGCTCGGCCAGGCGGGCCTTGAGGGCCTGGTAGAGCGCGGTCACGCCGTCGTCGTTGAAGCGGCTGGCCATGGTGCCGAACACCGGCATCTGGTCGGGCATCACCGTGAAGGCCTCGCGGTTGCGCTGCACCTGCTTGGCCACGTCGCGCAGCGCGTCGGCCGCGCCCTTGCGGTCGAACTTGTTGATGGCGACGAACTCGGCGAAGTCCAGCATGTCGATCTTCTCGAGCTGGCTGGCGGCGCCGAACTCGGGTGTCATCACGTACATGGGCACGTCGACCAGCGGAACGATGGCGGCATCACCCTGGCCGATGCCCGAGGTCTCCACGATGATGAGGTCGAAGCCCGCAACCTTGGCGGCGGCCAGCACGTCAGGCAGGGCGGCGCTGATTTCCGAGCCGGTGTCGCGCGTGGCGAGGCTGCGCATGTAGACCCGCGCGCCCGAATCCTGAGCGGCCGTCTGACCAGCCGGCCGATGCCACGGCCCGGTGGCGTTCATGCGGATGCGGTCGCCCAGCAGGGCGCCGCCGCTCTTGCGGCGCGAGGGGTCGATGCTGATGACGGCGATGCGCAGGGCATCGTCCTGGTCCAGGCGGATGCGGCGGATCAGCTCGTCGGTGAGGCTGCTCTTGCCCGCGCCGCCGGTGCCGGTGATGCCAAGCACGGGCGTCTGGCTCGCCTTGGCGGCTTCGCGCAGCTGCTCGACCAGGGCCGCATCGGCCTGGCCGTTCTCCAGCACGGTGATGAGCTGGGCGAGCGAGCGCCAGGCGCTTTCGCCGTGGCCCTGGATGGCGCTGAGCACCGTGGGCGCGTGCGCCGACAGGCTCTGGTCGCAGCGCATGACCATCTCGCCGATCATGCCGGCCAGGCCCATGCGCTGGCCGTCCTCGGGGCTGAAGATGCGCACGCCGTGGTCGGCCAGGTCGCGGATCTCGGCCGGCACGATCACGCCGCCACCACCGCCGAAGACCTGGATGTGGGCGCCGCCGCGCGCGCGCAGCAGCTCGACCATGTACTTGAAATATTCGACGTGGCCGCCCTGGTAGGAGCTGACGGCGATGCCCTGCACGTCTTCCTGCAGCGCGGCGGTGACCACTTCGTCCACCGAGCGGTTGTGGCCCAGGTGGATGACCTCGGCGCCCATGCCCTGCAGGATGCGCCGCATGATGTTGATGGCGGCGTCATGGCCGTCGAACAGGCTGGCGGCGGTGACGAAGCGCACCTTGTTCGTCGGGCGATAGTTGGCCAGGGCCTGGTAGTCGGCGCGAAGGTCGGTCATGTCGCGGGTCTCCGTGGGAGGTCGGGTCTTGACGTGGGAATGGGGCGGCGGTTGCACTGCATGCGCCGGGCGGCGGATTCTAGATTGACGTTTACGTAAACGTCACTTGCTTTTGATCGACCTGAACGCGGGCCGGGATGGTCTGGCGGGCATCGAATCGGCATCCCGTCCACGCCGCGGTGGCACCCGCCTGTGCTGTGGCGGGAACGCCATGTCCGTGGTGACCAGGGCGGAGCCGCCAGGTTGGCACGGTCCCTGCTAAACCTTCTTTGGGTGACGAGCGATCGCCACTCTCTCTAGGTGGGACATTTCTTGGACACGGCGTCCACCGGCGCGGCTCTCCGGAGCGGTGTCGGTGCGACGCCGGCTTTTTTGGGGCCCCCGATTCCGGTGGTTCCGGGTGTTCCTCCTGTTACATCTCGGCCAGGCCTGTGCAGAATTGCCACCCATGGGGCAAGCATGCCGTCAGCTTCTGACGGCTCCTGCCTCAGGGAGAGCCGAACATGTATCTGCCCTGCAGAACACTGGCGGGAGAGGCCGAACTGGCCCGTGTCGATGACCAGCGCCTGCTCCACTCCGAGCAGCGTCTGCTGGAACTGATCGACGGTCGACATACCCTGGACGAACTGCTGCCGCTGGCCGCACAGGCCGGCCTGGCGGTGGCCGTGCTGGATCGCCTGCTGGATCGCCTGCTCGACCGGGGCCTGGTGGCCATGCACTACACCACCGAACTGGATGTCACCGTGCCCGGTGACCTTGATCCCCAGGTCGGCAGCACCGCCTGGCCGCCGCTGGATGGTCCGCTGCAACTCTCGGGCTGGCTCCAGCCCGGTGCGTCGTCGCGCGCCATGCCGGTGCCTTCCGGGGTGGATCTCGCCCTGGAGGAGGGCGCCGCGCCGGCCCCGCTGATCCAGGTGCTGGAGCCCACGCAGCCAGCGCCCTTCGATCCTCAGCCCTTGCACAAGGTGCTGAACGACGCGGCCGTGGTGGATGCGGAGCGCCAGTTCCTCGAAGCCCGGCTGCTGGTCGATCGGGTGCTGGAGCGCGCGGCGCCGTGGCGTGGCGCGCTGACCCGCTGGCAGGCGCGGCGCGCCGGCGACCGCCAGGCCCTGCGCGCCCTCATGCCCGAGGTGCAGCGCCGTCTGCAGGGCCCCAGGCGCTGGCCGGAGCTCTGGCCCATGGTGCGCCGCGCCGAGCGGCTGCTGGCGGGTTGATCCTCGGCCTGTTCGACTGGTTGAGCGACTGCTTGAGCGACGGCTGAATCAGCGCCTCTGGATGTGGCATCGGCAGGGGCGCGGCAAGCGCACCACGAAAACCGTTGCGGCGGCTGCGTCAGGCTGGTCCGGCGTCTTCGCCGCGTTTATCCCGGCCGGCAGGGGGTCGGCTTTGGGCTAATCTCGCGCCCGCCGCGGCGGACGCGGGCGGGGCGGCCCGCCCATCGGCCGCCGGCCCGTGTTCCCGTTGCCCATGGCTGTTGCCCCTTCCGCCCCTTCCGCCCCTTCCGCCCTTTCTGCCTCGTCCGACCCGCCGCCGGTGCTGGTCATCGACGTGGGCAATACCCGCCTCAAGTGGGCACAGTACGACCGCGTGGGCGCAGGCGCCCGCATGCTGGCCCATGGTGCCGTCTTCCTCGAGACCATAGACACCCTGGCCGAGCAGCACTGGGCCGGCCTGCCCACCCCGGGCTCGGTGCATGGCTGCATCGTGGCCGGCCTGGCGGTGCGCCGCCGGGTCGACGAACAGCTGGAACTCTGGGATCTGGAGCCGCGCTGGCTGGTGTCGTCCCCGCACGGTGGCGGCGTGGTCAATGGCTACGACCATCCGGCCCGGCTGGGTTCGGACCGCTGGATGGCCCTGGTCGGAGCGCGCCAGCGCGTGCTGGCTGCCGGCCGGCCTCGTCCTGCGCTGGTGGTGATGGTGGGCACGGCCGTCACCGTGGATGCGATGGACGCTGGCGGCAACTTCCTGGGCGGCTTCATCCTGCCGGGCTTTGGCCTGATGCTGAAGGCGCTGGAGACCGGCACGGCCGGCCTCAAGGTGCCCACCGGCGAGGTGCGCGAATTCCCGGCCAATACCAGCGATGCCTTGATGAGCGGCGGCTCCTACGGCATTGCCGGGGCGGTCGAGCGCATGCTGCGCCATCTGCATGACCGCTGCGGCGAGGCCCCGGCCCTCTACATGACCGGTGGCGCCGCCGTGAAGCTGGCGCCCATCACAGCCCTGCCCTTCGAGGTGGTGGACACCCTGATCTTCGAGGGCCTGCTGGCCCTGGCGGCCGAGCGCGAGGCGAGTCTCGCGGCCTGAATCAGGCGGTTGCCGACCAGGCGGTCTCGAAAACGGCGGCTGCGATGCGCTGCCGCCCGGCGCCAGTCAGAAGATGCCGCTGGCGCTGCCCAGCAGGCTGGGGCCGGGGTCGGCGATGGTGGTGGGGTGATCGTCCGGCCGGGGCTGGGTGAGCAGCCAGTCCTGCATGGCCTCGCGGGTGAGCGGGGCGCTGATGCCCATGCCCTGCATCAGGTCGCAGCCCAGGCGGGCCAGGAAGCGCTGCTGGGCATGGCTTTCCACCCCTTCGGCCACCACCACCAGATCGAGGCTGTGGGCCAGCTGCACGATGGCGGTGACGATGGCCCCGCTGCTGCGGCCGGCCGGCAGTTCCTGGATGAAGCAGCGGTCGACCTTGAGCTTGTCGATGGGCAGGGTCTGCAGATGGCCCAGCGAGGAATGGCCGGTGCCGAAATCGTCCACCGAAATGCGGATGCCCAGCTCGCGCAGCTCGGCCAGGCGCTGGCGCACGTTGTCCAGGTCGTCGATCAGCATGCGCTCGGTGAGCTCGAACTCCAGCCAGCCGCGCGGCAGGCCGCTCTCGGCCAGCACCTGGGCCACGCTGGCGACGAAGTCGTCGGCGCGGAACTGCAGGGTGGAGAGGTTGACCGCGACGGAGAGGGGGCGGCCCAGGTCCATGGCATGCCATTCCCGCGCCGCCTCGGCGGCGGCCTGCAGCACCCAGTTGCCGATGGGCAGCATCAGGCGGTGCTGCTCGGCCAGCTCGATGAACTCGTCCGGGGACAGCAGGCCGCGCTGCGGGTGACGCCAGCGGATCAGGGCTTCGGCGCCCACGGTCAGGCCGTCCTTGTCCACCTGGGGCTGGAAGACCAGGGTGAACTCCTCCTGCTGGATGGCGGTGGCGAGTTCGCTTTCCAGCACCAGGTCGGCATAGGCCCGGTCGGCATGTTCGGGCTGGTAGAACACCACGCCGGCGCTGCCCTTGGCCTTGGCCTTGTGCATGGCGGCATCTGCATGGCGGATCAGAGCGTCGGGCGTGTCGCCATCGCGCGGGAAGACCGAGATGCCGATGGAGGCCGACAGGCTGACCGAGCCGGCGCCCACGTCCAGCGGTGCGCCGATGGCGCTCTGCAGCTTGCCGGCCACACCCGGCACGTCGATGCGTTCGGGGCCGCCGGGCAGCAGCACCATGAACTCGTCGCCGCCGAAGCGGGCCACCTTGTCGGTGGCGCGCAGGTTGTCGCAGATGCGCCGGGCCACGGTCTTGAGGCGGGCATCGCCGGCGGCATGGCCCAGGCTGTCATTGACGCGGCGGAAGCCGTCCAGGTCGATGAAGAGCAGGGTCAGCTCGGTGCCGGCGGCGCGCGCCCGGCCCATGGTCTGCTCCAGCTGGGACATGAAGCTCTGCCGGTTGGCCAGGCCGGTGAGGGCGTCGTGATGGGCCAGGAAGAAGAGGCGCTCCTGGGCCGCCTGGCGCTCGCGCACGTCGCGCAGCACCACGGTGTGCAGGGGCACGCCGTCCTCCAGCACCTGGTGGGTCATGAGCTCCACCGGCAGGCGCTGGTCCTCGGCCAGCAGCAGGGTGGTCTCGATGCGGCGGCTGTCGTCGAGGTTGATGACCCGCTCCACCCGCTGGCGCTGCTCGGGCACGACCAGTTCCAGCAGGTCGCGGCCCAGCAGCTGGTTGAGCGACAGGCCCAGCAGGTCGCAGCAGGCCGGGTTGGCGTCGACGATGACGCCCTGGCGGTGGAAGACGATGCTTTCCAGCCCGGCGTGCATGAAGCGCGCGAGCCGGTCCTGCGATTCGGACACCGCCCGCTCGGTCTCGCGCAGGTGGGTCACGTCGTTCATGGTGATGACGATGCCCAGCAGGGCGCCGGTGGCGTCGAGGTGCGGGCTGACCAGCACCTCCATCTGCTGGGCCGTCTGGGCGTCGCCGGCCTGCTGCAGGGCTTCGGGCAGCACGGTCTGCATCCACTGCTCGTAACGCGCCGGCTGGCGGGTGCGCAGGGCCTGCTCGATGGCGGGCTGGGCCAGCCGGGCGCCTTCGGCCCCCAGCACCTCGAGCAGCGGCTTGCCGGTGACGGCCGCCTCGTCATGCCCATGGGCCCGGGTGAAGGCGCGGTTGGCAAACTGGCAGTTCAGGCCGCTGGCCTCGAAATAGGCCGAGAGCTGGCCGCTGGCCTGGATGACGCCGCGCAGCTGCTCGGCCTGGGCCCGCGCCACCATCTCGGCGCGGCGCACCAGGGTGACGTCATGCAGCACGACGATGCAGTAGCTGCCGGTCTGGCGCCAGCGCAGCGAGGCCGAATACCAGCGCTGCACGGCCGGCTCGGTGCTGACGCCGGCCAGGGTGGAACCTATCCAGCCCAGCGGGGTGACGGCGGCGCGGCGGTCGGCCAGGGCGGCGAACAGCAGGGCGCGCGACTCGTTGGCCCAGAGCTGCAGCCATTGCGAGGGATGGGAGGCGGCGGTGTAGCCGCTGCTGCGCGCCAATTGGGCAAAGCTGCGGTTGCAGCGCAGCAGCCGGCCGTCGGCGGCCAGGGCCAGGATGGGTACGCCCAGCTGGTTCCAATCCGGCCGGAATTCGGTGTCGTTGCCGACCAGCTGGTCGGCATCGTTGGGAGATGCCTCGGGGCGGACGTCGTCCATGGCGGTGGGGGCAAGGCCGAGGGCCGGTGGGACGGGCAGGGCAGGCTGTCGTTGAGGCTGGGCAGGCATGGCCGAGCCAGTCTCACCGATTCACCCTGGTGGCCCTAGGGCGTTGCGACGGCGAAACGACTGACCATCCCCCGCGTTTGAAGGGGATGGTGCAACGAAACGTTGCCGCAGTGTGATCACCTGCGCGACCTGGGCGGGTGGAGGGTGGGGCGGCCGGCATCAGAGGATGAAGCGCGACAGATCCTCGTTGGCAGCCAGGCTGCCGAGCTGGCGGTCCACCGCCGCGGCGTCGATCGTGAGGGTCTGGCCACCGCGGTTGGGGGCGTCGAAGCTGATCTCGTCGAGCAGGCGCTCCAGCACGGTCGAAAGCCGGCGCGCGCCGATGTTCTCGGTGCGTTCGTTCACCTCGTGGGCGATCTCGGCGATGCGGCGGATGGCCGCGGGCTCGAACGCCAGCTCGACGCCTTCGGTGGCCAGCAGGGCCTGGTACTGGCGCACCAGGCTGGCATGGGTGCTGGTGAGGATGGCCTCGAAATCGGCCACCGACAGCGAGGCCAGCTCGACGCGGATGGGGAAGCGCCCCTGCAGCTCGGGGATCAGGTCGCTGGGCCGTGCCAGGTGGAAGGCGCCCGAGGCGATGAAGAG
>JBJOKP010000067.1:0-8521 GCA_046046045.1 Pseudomonadota bacterium
GGCGCGGCATGGTGACGGCCAGTGTAGGGGCCGGTTCCGGGGCTGGCCTGCTCCAGCGGCCCAGCCGGTGTGCCGCATTGCCGCAGATCACCGGTCGTGCCTGGTCATGGCTGTCGGCCTGGGGGATGGCCAGGCGCGCTGCGGCAGATCAGTGCGTGCCAGCCTGCATGGCGGCCAGCAGGTCCAGCACCGCGGTGGCGGTGTCGGCCGGGCGCTCCATGGGATAGAGGTGGCTGCCCTCCAGCCACATCAGCCGGCCGGGCCGCTCGGGATGGCGGCGGTTGGCGGCGTTGATCAGGGCCTGGGTGGCGGCCAGGCCCACCTGGCGCACCTCGGCGCTCTGGGTGCCGGCGATGAAGCTCACCGGGCAGTGCAGCGGGTGGCGCGACAGCAGGCCGCCCAGGTGGTGGGGCAGGGTGTCGTAGATGTGGGCCTCGATGGCGCGGTCGAAGGCCAGGCGCACGCCTTCAGGGTGGCCCTGGGCGATCTGCTGCGGATCGGGTTGGCTGCCGGCGGCGATGTAGTCGGCCAGCACCCCCGGCGCCCAGCGGGCGAAGGCGGCCTTGGCCTCGAAGTGGGCCAGCATGGCGGCCGGGCTTTCCCAGGCCTCGCGGCGCTTGATGGCGATCTTGCTCGGCGAGACCTTGCGGATCAGCCCGGTCGCCTTGGCCATGTGCACGCTGTGGGCCTTCCAGCCTGCCAGCACCGGCGCATCCAGCATCACCAGGGCCTGGACCAGGGCCGGCCGGCGGCTGGCCGCCAGCAGGCTGAGGAAGCCGCCCAGGGAATGGCCCACCAGGGCCACCGGGCCGCAGCCCAGGCCCTCGATGAAGTGGATCAGTTCGTCGCGCAGATGCGGCCAGTTGCTGCTGACCCGCCAGCGTTCGCTGTGGCCCAGGCGATCGATGGCCTCGACCCGCCAGCCCGCGGCGCGCCAGAGCTCGAAGTGCTGGCGGTAGGTGCCGGCCGGAAAGCCGTTGGCATGGCTGAAGACCAGGGTGGGCCTTGCAGGGGCGGAACTCATGTCAGACGATCTTCTCGTCCTCGGTCGTGATCTTGCGCATCACCTCGTAGCGGCCCGAGCCCACCATGAGGGGATGGTCGGCATTGCCGCCCTCCCACTGCGGATCGGCCATGCCCTCGAAGACCTCGCGCAGGCGCTGGCCCCAGGTGCTGTGGATCATCTTGAAATAGGGGTTCTGGTCGTCGATGCAGACCACCTTGTCCGACTGCAGGGCGCCGGCCTCGTAGACCACCATGTCCAGCGGCAGGCCCACGCTGAGGTTGGACTTCAGGGTGGAGTCCATCGACACCAGCGCGCACTTGGCGGCCTCGTCCAGCGGCGTGGTGGGGGTGAGCACGCGGTCAAGAATGGGCTTGCCGTATTTGCTCTCGCCGATCTGGAAGAAGCAGGTCTCGCGGGTGGCCTCGATGAAGTTGCCGGCCGAATAGACCAGGAAGAGGCGCATGGCCTCGCCGGCGATCTGGCCGCCGAAGATCATGCTGGCGTTGAAGTCGATGCCCGCATTGCGCAGGGCCGGGCCGTCGGTCTCGTAGATGCGGCGCACGGCGCTGCCCAGCACGCGCACGGCGTCGAACATGCTCCTGGCGTTCCAGATGGTGATGGGTTCGCCCTGCTCCTGCGGGATCTTCTCCACCTGCAGGATCTCGCGCACGCTCTGGCTGATGCTCAGGTTGCCGGCCGAGAGCAGGCACATGAAGCGGTCGCCGGGCTTCTCGTAGACCATCATCTTGCGGAAGGTGGAGATCGCGTCCAGGCCCGCATTGGTGCGTGAATCGGAGAGGAAGACGAGTCCGGCGTTGAGGCGGATGCCGACGCAGTAAGTCATGGCGTGGGGGCAGAGGAAGAAGTCATCGGGGCAGCGGCTGCGGCGGCCGCCAGCTGCTTGAGGTGATAGAGCTGGGCCAGGGCCTCGCGCGGCGAGAGGGCATCGGGATGGATGTCGGCCAGGGCCGTGATCAGCGCGGCGGCATTGTCGGTGAGGGCTGTGGCATCGCCGGCACGGGGCGGCGCACCGTCCTGCGACGGCTCAACACCGGTGCTGGACAGGCCGGTGGTGGGCTGGCCGGCCAGGTCGGTGGCAAAGAGGTCGATCTGCTCGTCGGCCTCGCGCTGGCGGGCTTCCAGCAGTTCCAGTGCATTGCGTGCCTGCTTGAGCACGGCCGCCGGCATGCCGGCCAGCCTGGCCACCTGCACGCCGTAGCTGCGGCTGGCCGGGCCGGCCTCGATGGCATGAAGGAAGACGATGTCCTGCCCCGCCTCGGCCGCGCTCACATGCAGGTTGATGGCACGCGGATGGCGGGCCGGCAGCTCGGTCAGCTCGAAGTAGTGGGTGGCGAACAGGGTGAAGGCGCGGTTCTTGTCATGCAGATGGCTGGCGATGCTGCTGGCCAGGGCCAGGCCGTCGAAGGTCGAGGTGCCGCGGCCGATCTCGTCCATCAGCACCAGGCTCTGCGGCGTGGCGGCATGCAGGATGGCGGCGGCCTCGCTCATCTCCATCATGAAGGTGGACTGGGCATTGGCCAGGTCGTCGGCCGCGCCGATGCGGGTGTGGATGGCATCGATGGGCCCGAGCCGGCAGCGCGCCGCCGGCACATGGCTGCCGATGGAGGCCAGCAGCACGATGAGGGCCACCTGGCGCATGTAGGTGCTCTTGCCGCCCATGTTGGGACCGGTGATGAGTTGCAGGCTGCGGCTGGCATCAAGCCGGCAGTCGTTGGCGATGAAGGGGGTGCCGGACTCGGCCAGGCGCGCCTCGACCACCGGATGGCGGCCCTTCTCGATCTCGATGCAGGGGTGGCGCACGAACTCCGGCGCGCTCCAGCCCAGGCTGTGGCTGCGTTCGGCCAGGGCGGCCAGCACGTCCAGCCGGGCCAGGGCCAGGCCCAGGGCGGTGAGGGCGGCGAGGTGCTGCTGCAGCTCGTCCAGCACCGCCTCGAACAGCAGCTTCTCGCGTGCCAGGGCGCGCTCCTGGGCCGACAGGGCCTTGTCCTCGAAGGCCTTGAGCTCGGGCGTGATGTAGCGCTCGGCGTTCTTGAGGGTCTGGCGGCGCCGGTAGTCCACGGGCACCTTGGCGGCCTGGCCGGCGCTTACCTCGATGTAGAAGCCGTGCACCTTGTTGAACTGCACCTTGAGCGTGGTGATGCCGGTGCGGGCCCGCTCGCGCGCCTCCATGTCGAGCAGGAAGGCGTCGCAGTTGCTCATGATGCCGCGCAGCTCGTCCAGCGTGGCATCGAAGCCGGCGGCGATCACCCCGCCATCGCGCAGCAGCAGTGCCGGCTCCTCGGCAATGGCCTCGGCCAGGCGGTGGGCGATGGCCGGATCGGGCTGCAGGGCCGCGGCGATGTCGGCCAGGGCGGCAGCCGGCTCGGTGTCAGCGCCGCCATCACGCGGCAGCCGCGCCAGCAGGACGGGCATCTCCGCCAGGGTGTGGCGCAGGCCGGCCAGCTCGCGCGGGCGCACCTGGCGCAGGGCGATGCGGCTGGCGATGCGCTGCACATCGCTCACCCCGCGCAAGGCCTCGCGCAGGGCGGCCAGGGTGGGGCCACCGTCCTCGTTCAGGGCCTCGATGGCCGCCAGCCTGGCCTGGGCCGGGCCACGCTCGCGCGGCGGGTGCAGCAGCCAGTGGCGCAGCAGCCGGCTGCCCATGCCGGTGCGGCAGGTGTCCAGCAGGGAGAGCAGGGTGGGCGCGTCCTCGCCGCGCAGGGTGCGCACCAGCTCGAGGTTGCGCAGGGTGGCCGGCGGCAGGTCGATCAGCTCGCTGGCGCGCTGCACCGTCAGGCCACGCACATGGGCCAGGGCCTGGCCCTGGGTGTGCTCGGCATAACTCAGCAGGGCCGCGGCGGCGCCATGGGCGACGGTGAGATCCTGGGCGCCATAACCGGCCAGATGGGCCACGCCCAGCAGCTCGCGCAGCTTGCGTTCACCCAGGGCGGGGTCGAACTGCCAGGGCGGGCGCTGGGTCAGCGGCGCCTCGCTCTGGCGCAGGGCCACAGGCAGGCGCTCGGCCGTGGCCTCGGACGCCCCCGCGCCCCCCACCAGGTTGAGCCCCTCCCGGCCGGTGGCACCAGCGCTCTGGGCGATCAGCACCTCGGCCGGGGCCAGGCGGGCCAGCCAGCCGGCCAGCTCGGCCTCGCCAGCTTCGGCCAGGCCCAGCTCGCCGCTGGCAAGCGACAGCCAGGCCAGGCCCCAGCGCGGCGCGGCCTTGGCACTGGCCGCCGCGCCCTTGCCGCCCTGGCGGGCCAGGGCCAGCAGCCGGGTCTCGGCGCGTTCGGCCAGCAGCTCGCTGTCGGTCACCGTGCCGGGCGTGACGATGCGCACCACCTTGCGCTCCATCGGCCCCTTGGTGGCGCCCGGCTCGCCCATCTGCTCGGCAATCGCCACCGCCTGGCCCAGGCGGATGAGCTTGCCCAGATAGCTTTCCAGCGCATGCACCGGCACGCCGGCCATGGCGATGGGCTCGCCGGCACTCTGGCCGCGCGTGGTCAGCGTCAGGTCGAGCAGCTGGTGGGCCCGCCGCGCATCCTCGAAGAAGAGCTCGTAGAAATCCCCCATGCGGTAGAGCAGCAGGGTGTCAGGATGCTCGGCCTTGAGGCGCAGGTACTGCTGCATCATGGGCGTGTGGTCACGCCATGGCTCAGCGCTCGCCGGGGCGGTCGTCGACGAAGGGGCGGCGGCGGGAGCCGGCGGGACGGGGCCGGCCTGTTCCGTATGCATGGTGCTTGCCTTGGTGCCTGGAGGCGGGATGGGTGGGGGCCGGCCCAGTGCGGTGGTGCCGCGGGCAGGAGGGCGCGCAGCATAGGTCATGCCGCTGCTGGGCTGTCGCGGCTCCACCGTTCGGTCGGCTGTGCGGATAGCCGTGACGCACCGGTCTGGGCGTCTGACTCTATTGGGCCTTTGCCGGGCTCGTGGTGTCTCAAGGTCCAGGCGCTCGAGCAGTGGCAAGCCAATCAGCCGGACATGTTCAACAAGCGGGTCTTCGAGCTTGCGGGACTCGACAAGCAGGCATGCAACTGGTAGGTCTGGCGGCCTTTCCCCTCAGGCCCCAAGCTCTGTCGAATCTCCACCGTCATTGCCATTTAGTCCATGCTTGACCATGCGGTATCTCAGGGTATCCCGGGAGATCTGCAGTTCTCGCGCCGCGCGAGAAACATTCCAGCGCGCGCGCCCAAGTGCCTCGATCAACGCTTGGCGTTCGATCTCGGCAAAACTTGTCTTGGATTCAACAACTTTCTGTTCACTCGTCGTTCTATCGCGCGGAGGTAGCTCTGTAGCAGGGAAGGCGGAGGCTAGTAGTGCAGTTGGTGATGCTTTGCCATCCTGCGGATCTACTGGCGAAGGCCGTTCCGCGGACGCAGTCATAGTGCGGGCGATGTTCTCGGAGATGGGCAATTGGTTGGCTTCAATCTGTGAGCCTCGACAGAGAAGCACGGCCTGGTCAAGGACATTGCGCAGCTCGCGCACGTTTCCTGGCCAGCGATGTGAGGCCAATCGCGCACGGGCTGCAGCTGTCAACGTTGGTCTCGACTTGCCATAACGTTTGGAATGCTGATCGATGAAATGCTCTGCGAGCTCGGTGATGTCTTCGGACCGATCCCGCAGCGGCGGCACCTTGAACTGGACAACGGCAAGCCGAAAGTACAGGTCGGCGCGAAAGCGCCCCTGTCGAACCAGATCTTCCAGGGGCTGATGAGTCGCAGCGATGATGCGCACGTTGACTGACTGCTCACGGATGCTGCCGATACGCCGGACTGTCTTGTCTTCAAGTAGCTTGAGCAGCTTGGCTTGAAGGGAAAGGTCCATGTCGCCGATCTCGTCCAGGAAGAGGGTCCCCCCTTCCGCAGTCTCCACCAGGCCGAGCTTGCGAGCCTTGGCATCAGTGAATGCGCCTCGCTCATGTCCGAAGAGTTCAGACTCCAGGAGTTGAGCTGGCAACGCGGCGCAGTTCAACTCCACAAATGGCTTGTCCTTGCGTGGTCCTCCGAAATGGATTGCACGGGAGACGAGTTCTTTGCCCGCGCCTGTCTCACCCAGGACAAGTACGGCGGGAGCCTCTCCGGCCTGCAGGCCATGCTCTGCCTCCACCAACTGGAAGATGGTGTTCTTCAATTGCAGCATGGGTGGCGACTGGCCAAGCAAGCCAGCGAACCCTTCTCCACTCACACCTCGGCTGTTGAAATAGGCAAGGCTGTCGTCACGTCTGACCTGGCCGATCACCTTCTCCAGCACCACCTGCAACTTGGATAGCGCCACCGGTTTGGTCATGAAGTCGGCGGCGCCAGCTTTCATGGCTTCGACGGCAAGTTCGACATGTCCGTGCCCCGTGATCATCACGACCGGTAGATGGGGGTCTCTTTCGTGTATGAGGCTCAAGGCTCTCAACCCGTCCATCCCGGGCAAGTTGAAGTCAAGCACGACAGCGTCAGGCCTGAATTCGTCAAGAGCGGCCATACCTGCCTCGGCCGTCTCGACGCTGGTGACTTCAAAGCCTGAGCGGTCAAGATATAGGCAAATGTTCTTGGCGAGGATGGCCTCGTCTTCAATGAGCAAGATCGCCGTTGGCACGGTCAAGTGTCCTTGTCAAAGCCGGTCAGGACGTCAATAAGTTCAATGTCACGGTGGTCCCTTTGCCCGCCGCACTCTGGATCTCAAGGTGACCACCGAACCGTTCCGTCACCCGCCGGGCAAGCGCAAGGCCAACGCCCATGCCTCTGGGCTTGGTGGTGTGAAAGGGCTGTCCCACCAAGGCCAACTCCTCGGCACTCATGCCTGGCCCGGTGTCATGAATGGCAATGTGGACTTGATCACCTTGGCCGATGGTTGCCGCAACGAGACCGACATCCATTGAGATCGCACCCTGCCGACCCGCGGCTTCAATCGCGTTGGTCAAGATGCTCCTGAGCGCCTGGCCCAGGAGCAGTGCATTGCCCCTGACCGCCGGGAGATCGAGGGTCGGGGGACGCTGCAGTGCAATATCGCGTCGCAGAAGTTCGAATCCTATGTCGTCGAGACATTTCTCGATGAGCGGTCCAAGTGCTACCGGGGCCGGGACTGCATTCTCTGGGCGCGTATAGGTGAGCAGTTCATCGACCCATTGGGCCAGTCGATCACTTCGATCGACGATGTCAGCGGCTGCCGATCGAGCCACCTCGATCTCGGCGACGCCAATCATCTCGGCCGAACTTCGGATGGAAGCCAGCGGGTTCCTGAGGCCATGAGCCACCGCAGAGCTCATCTCGCCGATCGCGGCAAGCGTTTCCCGATCGATCAATTGCCGTTGCTGCTGGCGTATGGTGAGGTCGGCACGGCGAACCATGCCAAAGAGCGCAATGAACAGGAGCGTGCCCGCAATCACGGCACCGAGCAAGAGATAGGTGCGCAACTTGGCCTTTGCATCCAGCAGGCCGCGCGGATGTTTGTAGAACTCGATGACACCCAGCACCGCTCCGCCCCGACTCGCGATGACCGGCACGTAGATTTCAACGAAGCTCGGACTCTTCCTGGCTTTCAGCGCTTCGTGCTCCGGCTTCCCATGCTCTTCGTATTCCTCGTCATCGTGGTGGGTCATCAACTGTCCGGCCAGGGCTGCGTCCAGTTCACGATTGGGCCCGAAGCGGCGGCCGATCATCTCCGGATTGCTTGACCAGATGACCTGGCGATCGCGCGAGTAGACGTTGGCCCGCAGCATGTCGGGCATCACTGCAATGTGGGCGAGCGACTGCTCCACATCGTCCCGGACTCCACCGGAAGGATCATTGAAATAGGCGACCAGAGGCTTTTCCACAAGCACCAGGCTCTGCACGAACTCCTGCGTCAATGCGGCTTGCTGCCGGAGCAACTGTTCTTCGATGAACCAGTCGAGCATCAATCCGACACTGGAAGAGATGCCAGTGATCGCGACCAGGGCAACAGCGGCGAACCAGCTTGATAAGTTGAGGGTTGCCTCGGGGACCCATCGGCGAAGTTCTGCAATGGTCACGAGCTGGCCTCCATGGTCAGCAGGTTGAACTGGCGGGCTGCCCCGGCTTCCTTGTCTTCATGGCGGTGCTGTTTCAGTTGCTCGCAAGACCTCTGGAGACATTCGTCAAAGTTCCAGTCCATCGTTCGGCGCATTGAAATGGCCATGGACAGGTCGATCAGTGAGCTACTGATCTGCGCCATGTCAGGTGCGAGGTGGCGTATGCCGGTCTTGATTTGACGCGCCAGGAGCAAGGCGGACACCATCCAGGGATAGGTTCTCGTCACGGTTTCGTCGCCGGAAGACTTGGCGTATTCGTAGGGCCACTTCCGGATTGCCTCGCCGACCTCGCCGGCGCTTGCCTGACCCAGTAGAGCCTGGAGGATCAGGCGAGAGGCTAGAAGTGCCAAGTCGACGCAAGCATGTCCCTGCGCCAGGCTGTCGAGGTCGATGAAGCAGACTTGAGCGTGATGCAACCGCGTCGGGTCCGAACGAGATGACCCTTGGATCAGCAAGTTGCCCGTATGCAGATCGCCATGAAT